>CAZHFQ010000001.1:0-52067 GCA_964531915.1 uncultured Saccharimonas sp. (SeqCode)
AACAATATCAATCACCGAGACAACAGCCTGAATACCATCTCTTATGACGGTTGTTTTACCAATAGTTTGTCTGTTCAGATTTCGGAGTACGCGAGTTGTAGTATATTGCTGAGTATAAAAAATACAGGCATTAATAATAATGATCGCAACGATAATTATCGCGTCCAGCATTTCATGACTAATTAGACTAACTAAAGCCGCAAGCCCAAGTACAGCTACAAATACACTCTTAAAAGGTTCGATAATCAAAAGCCAAACGGATTGTCGTTTAAATTTCAGCCGATTCGGACCATATTGCTTTAAACGCTTTGAGGATTCGTTTTTTGAGATACCGTTGTCAGACGTATCCAGAAGTTTGTACAGATTTTCTACTGTTTCTTTATACCAAATCATTATCCTTATTATAACCTAAGGACAAGCCGATTATGGAACTTGGCGCTTTTTTGAATTATCGATTTTACTACCCCAAATAGACGTACTCCACAATCACAGCAATTTTTTTAGTTATATTCTGTTTTGTAAGTGCGGGGCTGAATACTTATCAAAATATTGCTCTAGAATTGATTTCGATATTTTTGCATATAGGACATACAGATATTGGGCAGTTTCTATGGCTCGGCATATCGGTCTTGAACATTACTCAGATTGCAATTTTGAATCAAGTATATGAGCACGCCTTTTTGGAGACTCATCAACCTTATCGAGTGAATCTGCCAGCTTATATGCTATATAGTTAATCCCTTTTCTAGCAAGTTCATCTATACTCTCTACAATAACCTTCGCTTTTGTTTTCCCTGATTGATCAGCCGTAACATCAATAACAAACGCTTTTTCTAGTTTTTAATGCCACACTATCCACACGTGTTTACCTTTTATCCATTCGGATGAATCATTATAAACCCTGCCAACTGCAACTGAAAATTGCTCATTTGGGAATAACACCTTAAGTTTTTCCCATAAAAGCACCGGACTGGACTGTATATATGCTATTTTGTCCCATCATATAGGTCACGAACCATTTGCCGACAAGGCGTCAAAAATACAAAAGGAGAGATCAGTCTGACGCATATTTTCAAGAAATAGATGCCATAATTATGATATAATTAAAGTATGAGCGAAAGCGAAAAGAAAAAACATTTAATAAACAGTGTCGCCCGCAGCATGGAAGCCGAGGGGTTTAACTTTGGCACTGTAAAAAAGACTCTCGAAAGGCAATTACAGCAAACAAAGGGCTAATTTATGACGGACTATTTCGTCGATGGCGATGAGGTCATAGATAACAAACTAGGGATATCTGACCCGCAAAAACTTAAAGTTGCAGAACAAGATATCGTTTCCAAAAAGTCAGCTATTATTATGAGTGAAGTCTCGACGATATTTGATTTTGAATTCTTGCTACATATTCACAAAATACTATTTGAAGATATCTATAATTTTGCTGGGGAAATTCGTACTGTTGATATTACTAATCCCGAAGAACATATTCCGTTTGCTTATGCAAAGTTTATAAAACCAGAAGCTAAACGAATATTCCACAAGCTAAAGTCAAAAGAATATCTTGTCGGGTTAAATAAGGGGGAGTTTGTCAAAGAGGTTACCAGTCTATCTGCCGAATTAAATGCACTACACCCTTTCCGAGACGGCAATGGACGCATAATACGTTTATTTCTAATACTATTAGCTGATCATGCTGGTTATCTATTAGATTATAGTCAGGTTTCAGCAAAAGAGCTTATAGAGGCATATAAGCTCGCATTTGAAGGTGATCCAAAACCACTGCTGATAGTTTATGGGAAGGCGACAACCAAAACTTGATAGCCCATATGCAAATAATAATTTAAGCATTCGAGTGACAAGTCAGGGGACACGGTCTACCTCTTTGGGTGCTTGGTTTGGCTCGCACTAGCAAACGAATTGCGAACTGCAAGTATTGACTATGATAAACACCAAATTATGCAAATAAAGGAAATTATTGGAAACATAGCTTAATTCATCCCTTTACATAATTCTTCTGTAAGCAAATGAACTGTCGTTGAAGGGTTTGCATCTACAGGTTTTGTCTTATTTTTGATAGTTTCCTTCAACATCTGTCTAGCTCGTTTAACTGCTTCGGGATAATTATCTCTGATTCTATCAAAAATATCTTCACCGTGTTTATAGCCACCTAAATGCTTCTTAAGCTTTTCCTCAATATCACGCCTATGCAACGTTGTTGATACTACTTGAAAGTGAAGTAAAAACCAAAGTTCAAATGCATCATTTGAATAAGCTACCTTTATGCCATTTTGGTTTGCTAAATACAATGCCTGATTAAATGTTTCTTTATCATTGGTTTTCTTTAAATCAACATCACGGTCAAAAACCACCCAAGTCTCATCACTGTTTTTATCGTAAGCAAATAAAGGCGATTTGATTATGTCTTTTCTTAGTTTAATAGCCTTCTTAACAAGACTAATTTTTGAGTCTTGTTTATCAATAGGTTCAATGCGAGGTCCTGTTGTGCTACGAAAATGCTCAAAGTATTGAGCTTCCGTCTTACCTTCAGTAACAATCAAAAAAAACTTACGTTCGTCTATTACACCAGAAGGTCTTTTGCCACTAAGTGCAAACCGACTTCTAGTTTTGCTTTGACGATGAACCATACTGCTAGCTAACTTTCTTCAAACTTCAGAACTGGCACTGCACCAAATCTACCCTCTAGATAGCGTTTAGCGAGCTCATATTCTTTCTTTGTTTTATACTCTGACAGGCATCGCAATATTGAAGCTTCGTTTGCACATTTATCAGCGAACCAAATCTGGTCTCTTCGTAAGTCGAGCCTACTGCTCTGGGTATTTTTAGTAAGCAAAAATGTTTCGTGGCTCGTAAAGATAAGTTGACTACCGTGTTTATTTAACATGGGATTTTGAAAAAGCTCAACAATCTTCTTTGTAAGGAATGGGTGTAAACTTGACCCAAGTTCATCAAACACAACAGTCTCGCCATTATTTAAAGCATTGAGCAATATTACAGCCAAAGCAAAAATCTTCTGAGTGCCCAGTGACTCCTCTCTGAAGTTAAAGAAATGACTCCCTTCCACTTTATTGCCATCATTGTCGTAAACCGAGTGTTGTGACATAATTTGGTAGTTGAAACCCGAGCCCTTAGCCATAATTGACTTAAGCTCTTCTGGAATACCTGGTGGCAACTCATTGGCATTAATTTGCGACCTGTCTATAGACACGTCATTTATGTCTATATCTGCCTTCCTAATGAATTCTATAACTTGTGCCTGAAGTTTCTTATCGTTAAAACAACGGTCTAACGCATAACTTAATAGGTTATTTGTGTCAGTGCCTTCTATCAGTTTTATTTGGCTACCCACTAATTCGAGTAACCTATGTGAATATTGTTCTGCAAGATTTCCAAATACATTGACTGCTAGAGCCGTATTTAGAACACGTTTTACTAAAGGCTCAAGGTCACTCTTAACCGTCTTATCAAATGTGAAGTTGTTGCCACTTCGCTCAAAGATAAGTCGTGAACGACGATTTTTTTGCGGTCTATCTATCAGTTCAAGCCATTCAGAAACCACGCCAAAACTATTAACCTCAAAGCCATAGTTAAACTGCGAGACAGTATGCTCATCCCACAAAGATATCTCAAAGTGGATAGGCTCTTTACTGCTATTTGTATTTAATAAAAATGGCTGTAAAAGCGGGTGCTTATTAATAGGAAAATTCGTAGGATTTGCATTCAAAATCGAACTTACCATACAAACCAATGCTTTAATTACATTAGACTTTCCCCCAGCGTTTTGACCAAATATACCAGCAACTGGTAAAATATTGTCGCCAAAAGCTGTGGTTGATATTGCGATGCCATCATCCTTTAGAGGCTCTGCTAATAGAGATAAGCTAGACGCTTCCTTGAACGACCTATAGTTCTTAATAGTGAAATCTATAATCATAGTGTCCACATTATAGCGTATTCTTTTATAAAAAACAATACTTTATGCGAAAAAATCGCATAATTTGTATAAATATACCAAGAAATAGTTATATTTTGCGATTTACAACTTACATAGCCAATTATTTTTCATAAATGTTAGTCATAGGGGGGTGGTCGCCCTATATCTTACGATTTTATACTCAGCCGTATATATACTCAATTTTTGGGGCTATTTTTTGACAGGCATTTTTTAATTTGGAAAATTATCTATTTCTGGACCTAGTCTGCCCTGATATTTACTATCAACCATAAGCCCATTCTTGTCATAGATATGAGTCTTTGATTTAGTAATTTCTTTATCAAGAAAAGATAAAAAATCTTCATATAGTCGACGTGTATCTATATGAACCACATTGCCTTTGAAAATATGCCCTATTATAATGCCACCAGCCGAAGCAGTGACAGACCAGCATATTGTTTTGTCGCCTTTCTTAATATGTATGAGTCTATCGCTGTGAGAATTACTACCGCTGACTACGACAAATATGTAACAAAATACAAGGCAGAAAGAGATGAATTGGAATATAAATTGGTTGAATATACTAATAACGACAAGTCATTCATTTTAACCGCCGAACATCTGTTACGACTAGCTCAAAATGCCCAAACAATCTTCCAAAGTTCGCAACCTGCTCAAAAGAACAAAATCCTGAAGACCCTACTTGCGAACTGCAAAATAGACCAAAAAAGGCTTCAACTTAACCTGTTAAAGCCCTTTGGTAGCATCATTGCTGACGCCAAATCTCAATCTTGGCTCCCCTTAGTGGACGTACTTCGCAACTTTGACTCAGGGCAAGTAAGTTTAGCCACTACAGGCCTGGTTTCCACACGCCAAATAGATTAGTTGCTTCTGGCTTATCCGAAGAAACCGGTTGGATGTAAGCATGTATTTCGGAGCATTTGTTTGGTATTTTTATAGCGTTTGACCTATCCCCAAGAGAAGTCCAAACAACGCTACCGCCAGCTATTTGCCACCCAAACCAGTATGCCTTGAAACCCTTATCCGCCGTGCCATCCGAATAGAACGCGACTGCTTTTAGGTTTACGTTGTCATCGACGATTGCTATGCGACGTATATCCTGTATGCCTCGTAATTTTGGTTTATATGAAATCATTAATTCCTTAACTTGTCTCGCAGAAAGTCTTTGCGAATAATTATCTTTTCTAAGATAGGCATCGTCCTTGTAGAATATTACTTCTCCAGTACTTCTAAATACGGCAGGTATTTTAATGCGCATTATCATTTTTGACTTAAATGATATAAGTTGTATTCTCAATTTCGACACATCAATGTCAGTATTACTACTAATATAGTCAATCATTTTTGACCTGTTTGTATCAATATCCTTTGGCAAACCGAAGGCGAAAAATTTACCGATTATATGATCTGCAACGTCACTCGATAGAATATCCCTCTCTTCCGCAATCCCAATATATAGGTCACCGCCATCAGTATTCGCAAATGCAGAAATAGTCTTAGCTATACCCTCCCTAAGATTAAAAGATTTTTTACATTCAATATGACCGTTTTCGTCGTTGGCAAGAGCAGTACTAAGACCGTTTTCATTATTTGATAATAGTTTATTTTTCACTTTTAAACTAACTAGACGAGGTATGTGATTAGCTGTTTCAAATCCACTAAGGCACTCTCTGATTATTTTTGAAACATCAGAGCTTTTCATATCACCAAGCAAGCCCACTCTTTGGCTATATTTTAACTTCACCAACCTAGAAACAATAAATGTCTCTCTATGCATCCTTTCATAACGCAATTGATCTTCCGAATAATTTGAAAGATTTTTAATCTCATCCAGTTCCTGAATAGCCTTCTTTACACTGTTACAATTATACTCTATGAAGCCGTCTATATTATTATTAATCAAAGCTTCGTCGGCATGTCGTCGTAACGACGTAAAACCATCTTTAAACTCCACAATCCCATACTTTTGCTTTGATTTACTGACTGACATCTTATTATTTATATTAGCACTGAAATACCCTAAACTCATTATAAGTTGCACTGAAAGTGTTGTTGAAGTATGTCCTAATTATTTCGGTGTATTTTGCAAAAGAGCTAACTTTCGATTTTTTCGATAGAACTCAGTTCGGTAATTGGCTTAACGATTTCTTGAACTCTAGGGTTATATTCTCCAGTTAGGGTCGCTATTGCTGCTAACCCTATGTGATAGCCAAGGTTTACAGGAACTGCATTTCCAATTTGTTTGTATTGTGAAGACATAGATCCCATAAATAACCATTCATCTGGAAATGTCTGAATACGCGCATATTCTCTTACATTTAATGGTCGAGTCTCTTCAGGATGACACCTTTCAGTTTGTTTTTGTCCTGGGTTACATGTCAGTGTTAGGCTTGGTTCATTCCAAGAAAGTCGTCGAGCCATTCCTGTCTTGCCTCCTCCTAGATAAAAACTACCCATCATGTATTCTTTTTGGATTTCTAAAGGCAGGTCTCTCCAATATCCACTTTCAGGCACTAAAGAGAGCACTTTCTTTTTCTTTTCAGAATATTCTTGCCCTTCCGATTTTGGCTTATCGCCGATAGCTTCTCTCAGTGATATCGTATAGTCTCTCTCACGTGGAAAAACAATAGGATTATCTATATCCTTGCGAACTGCAAATATTAATAATCTTTCTCGCTTCTGTGGAACATCAAGATATTGAGCACGTAAAACCTTATATGCCACATTGTAGCCCAAGCCCTGTAGGGTTTTGATCATTGCCCTAAGTGTCTTGCCTTCATCGTGCATAACAAGACCTCTTACATTCTCCCCGATAGCAATTTTAGGCTGCACTTCTTTTATAGCTCGCGCGAACTGGTAGAATAGGGTTCCTCTAGTATCCGCGAAACCTCTACCTCGACCCGCATAACTAAAAGCCTGACAAGGGAATCCACCCTCTATTAGATCCACCCTTCCTTTATAATGACAAAAATCGATGCTTGCTACATCATCGTGAATGACGTTCCAATTTGGTTTATTCTTAATTAAAGTGGCAGCAGCATCTTTATTAAACTCATTAAGCATAATGTGCCTTACTCCTGCATTCTCAAGACCAAGGGCAGTTCCACCGGCTCCGGCGAATAAATCAATAGCTGTAAATGGTGATTTCTTCTTTGATTTTAGGATTTTATAGTTATTCCCTGTGTGTGTTCCATTAACTTTAGAATATATGCGCTGAACTTCATTAATATTAAAAAGTCGATAATTTTTGTTTGAACGTATCGCCTTAATGAGACCCTTCTTTTCCCATCTGCGTATCGTATCTACCGATACGCCTATTTTTTTCGCCGCCTCTACAATCGTCAATAAGTCATCAATCATAACCATATTATTGCAGTAACCATTGCATAATGCAAGGGTTACTATGACAATATATATGCACGGTTAAATAATTCTATAAATACTGTGGAGTTACGAAGCTCAGCTTCCTCTACATTTAAGATACTAGCAAGAATAGTGGGTAAAACTTCATATAGCTTCTTAAGAGCATCCTCGTCTCCTGAAGCTAGCGCGTAAAAGCTTTTCCCGTCGATTTTCGCAATATCACTCCTTCGTGGTCTTGGTGTCCCTCTTTCGGAAGGTGTGAACGGTAATTCATATGGACGCGGCGTCTTAGGTATAACTTCCACAAGATATGCTTTTTTAATATTATCTCCGCTATAGTCTAAGTGTCTCTGTAGGTTATCATACACGCTCAAGGCGCTTCTAGCATTCATTGTGTTATGTTTATTTTTGACTTCAGCAATAACCTTCAATGACTCATTTTTAACATCGTAGCTACCACCTCTTCCTGCGTTGTCCCAACCAGGCATATAACCTAGGATGTCCTGATGAAAATCACCAAGAGCGTTTGAAAATGCTTTTTGAATTTGCCGTGATTTTTCTTGCTCCATCCACTCATCGGTCGATACACCCTGACGAGCAGCGTCAACCTGTGCAGAAAACGGGTCAATTACGTTCCTATACGGGTTTTTTTCCACTCTATTCTGGGCGGATAATGCCGCATTAACTAGAGTTCTCGTTGCTTGATATAAACTATCATCATTTATGAATGGTAAAAGTGACATATATTATTTACTTCTTCTTATACTACAAGGTTACCATAGAAAACAAATTATAGGCTATATAAGGCTGGGATATTATCACAACTTTCTATTCTATCTGGTAACCGTGAAGGCGCTTGTGTCACGCTTGAGTTTATCATATTGCCCGGGTTGACTTTGGAAGAAGCGTTTAATTAACTTAAGGTCTCTTTTAGATATTTTTCGCTCACCAGCTTTAATACTTATTAAATCAAGATTGTCTACACTAATTCGTGCATTAATACCCCTCTGTTTCGACAGAACATGAAAATGTGCAGGTTGGTGATCGCCGGGGAATATATCAATACTAAAATCTCCTATATTGCATACATTGTATTTGCGTACCGTCTCTTTGCCATTATCATCTAAATAATGTGAGTTTAAATAGGCATTTAGCGCTTCGCGTATTCCCATATTTTCTGGCTCGTTGAGAAGCATTTTCATATCGTTCAGCGCCGACAGTAGATCAACATTTATCAATTCTTTATACTGATCAAAATATGGGTTTATTTCACCAATCTTATATTTTTGCCTTTGTTCGTCATTGTCAAAATGTACCGCAACTATGCCTACGGCGATTTCTCCGTCGTTCAGCTTAAAATCGACGGCGCTCAGAACAGCTCCTTGATCTCCCGCAGTTTCATCGTGGTTAAATCGCATTGGGAGTAACTTATTTTTTATTTGCCTAACGACATCAACCACCGCCTTTTTCGAAAAACGCTCCCCATGTTTATCTAAATGAGACGTCACAACGATCGCCACCTCAAAACGTTCGTCGTTATTTATAAACGGAAAACCAACACAGTGAGGATTTGCCACTAGATCATTCATACTTAATTGTTGTCTTTAAACATTGAAACGTACGGATGATTATACCAGTCTCCATATACTTCATGGACTAAATCCAGATGCTTTTTAGTCATTTTATTCTCAATGTCGTCAAGGTATTCCAAAAAATCCTTCTTCCTGCTGAGAGAGAAAATATTATCCGAATAGCCGAGTTTAGTCCTTATTGGTTCGTCACAGAGTCTGGTTTGAAACTCATTGTCAATAAACATCGCGTCACAGTAAGGTAGCAATGAAGATATAAACTCCACATCATTTAATGTCCCTTTATTATAAGGCTTTTTTCTATCATTTGAAGCATCACGAGCCATAGAAGCATATAGCATTGATGATATTTTTATATGAGGGACTTCTTTTATTTGGGTTGAAAAATATTCATTTATTTTTATTGTCGCTTTCTTAGAGTCAAGCCCCTCGCTTTTTAGTATTTGGAACAGTTGGATAAGAGTAACCTCTCTTTCGGTAGGCAAAATACTCTCAAGAGAATATGGGTTTTTACGTCGATTATCTACCATTTGCTCTAGAAGCCCCCAAAAACTCTTACCTACTGCAGATTGCTCTTCCTGTAGCCAATAGTTGAACCCCTTGCCTTTTTCAGATTTCCATCTTTCAAAAAGAGGGAGTAGCACATCATCAATACCCTTTCGTTCAAGGATAATTTGATTAACTAAATCTGAACCGTAATCCGGGAGGCTAACTGAAAAGATCAGCCTATCACTCCAATCACTGAGTCGACCGTATATTACTCTACTCACATCCAACACTATCGTGTTCATGCCAAGCCACGACTTAAAGTCATTTTCAATCTGGAAACGCTGTATTGTCCCATTTGTATAAAATCTTATCCCATTAGAAAAATGCTCTGTGATACGCTTAAGAGCATCCCTGTTTTCAGCCGTAAGTGTTTCATCCCTATGGGTCGAAGACGAAGGACATACTATCAACTGCAGTTTTGATAACCTGTCTAACTTTTCAAATAAAGATTTATAAAATGAAGTGTCTGTACCAGATCTAACTCTAATGTTTGGATTTATTGATTTCATCATATTACTTAAAACGAACTGATCGAGATAAATAATCTTTCTTTTTAACTTTGGTAATTCATACCCTTGTGTATGCCAGCAAGCCCTACAACGACGTGTATAGCCTGCACCCACACTTAATAAAACACCGTATTCATTTTTCCTACATTTTGGGCACTTCTTGTAAGGTGGCTTGATAAATATACGAGGATCAATTGTTATAGTCTTTTTATCACTCACAATACCCTAATATTACATCAGGGGTAGTTATAAATCTATCTATTCTGTCAAAAACTAGTACCCAAGAGAGTCTCTAAAAAACTGTTGAACTTCGTCTGTCGTAAAAACATAATTAGACTCATCTTGTGGGTATCTAAGCTCGACAGGCTCCTGTAGCTCCTGAGGTGCAATATTATCCGCGTTCTTGCGCAATATCCACTTATCATATAGTGATAACTGGCTCATAGCTATTTCTTTACTGGTTTTTTCTTGTGTTGCCTTTGCCTCTTCGTATTTAGAAATTATTGGGTTACACTTACTCCGAACGCCGTCCATAAACTTATTAGTCGTATCCTCTAATCTTTGTTCCTCCTCGTCAGTAATTTCAGAGTAAGTAGTTTTATAGTCATAATGGCTTAACTTAAACTCACCGATACGATAACTCATAGTAATCCACTCAACTCTGGTTGAGCCGTTTTCGACACTATATCTGCATTTATCATACTCATCGAAGTTCTTTTCCATATATGACACCGCCGAGCTGTTGTCGCTAAGAGACTCTGGGCTAACTGAACCTTTTATCCCATGTAAACCAGTTAATATAACCAAAATGACAATGATTGCAAGACCTATCGGCTTAAGGATTTCTGCTTTCATACCATCCCACTTCGTTGCAGGCTTACTGCTTACGTGTGTCTTCCGCCAAACAACTAGACCTATAATACTTATTGTTTTTGGATGTTTACCATATTTATTCGCGTCTTCCTTTCCAGCTTCAAATAACAGCCATAGTCCAAGAATGAAGTTAACAAATGGTACAAAATAACCGATTAACCACCAGCCACTCATGCCCAAGTCGTGCAGACGTCGTATAACGCAAAATGAATGATAAACCCACCATAAAAGAGCGATTAGGAAAAACAATGGGCTGGACGATGTGTCGTCGAGACCGGAAAAACCAAACGTCCCCAATACTCCACATAACAACCCAAATAAGATCATCGTGACAAATAACGATACTATTGATGTCAATATAAAAGTGGATCTATTAAATCGTCCTTCTTCTAAACCAAGTATTTTCATTTGAACCCCCTCTATCGTTTAGGACTGTCCAATAAAAAAGGACAACCTCTCTAGGTTGTCTACACCATCACAAGATTTGCATCCTATGCTTTCGAGAAGTTGCCCATTTATGGATGCAAACTCATCGAAAATCGACTAGTTTTAATATTATGATGATGTAGACTATTCCATAATAACTTAAACAGAGGAGATATTAAACTACTGTCTATTGATAGGCTGCAAAAATATCATAAATCCGTAGACGACTTAGAGTGAGAGAGTGAATATAAGAAGAGGGGGTGGGGGGGTGTAATTGTGCGTGAATAGAACCGTAGTTGTTATGTGTAGATAAATAAAAAAAGGGGGTAGTTGCATGCACTACGACCAATTAACCCACTCCGACTAAATAGACCTGCAACGGTAGTAACTGTGGTGCATAAAGAACTTCATCTTCGACACTATTTATACATATTTTGGTACAATTTTGTTCACCCAATACACATCCTAATACTACGTAAACCTAATTAGGTAATTATAATTATACCTTTTTGCTATATAATAACCTCAGCTATGGACCCAAAGCAGTTTCTTCATGAGCGGGATATTATGTATGTGGTTAACAAACTACACTCGGCTTATATAGAAATAGCTCCACCTTTCAAAAAACATACATACCGCCTGTCGGAAAACCGATCGATAGACGCCCCTTCCTTTAAAGAACAGCGCGAAATATTAAAATCGTTAAGAGAACAATCGATAATTGAAGTGTCAAAATGTTTAAACAAATTAGATAAGCCGACCTCATTCGAAAAAGCATGGGTATACGAATACAAACGGACTAAAAATAACAAGCTTAAGGATTATTACTGGGATTTGTTATTAAAGCGCCAAGAAGGTCTATATAACCACGATGCTTTGATAGAAAAAGGTACTCTTGTCCTACACATAGAGGGGCAATACATATACGTAGTGTACCCTTACCATGCTCTCCGTATTAATCGAAAACCTTTAAAAAATGGCGGGTTCCCCCAGATATTATTCGAACATTTGATAAATAAGTCCAATGGCGAAACGGTTACTCAAGAAAGTCTAGATTATACGACTTCACGCAGTTTTATCGATATTGTTAATAGTGTAGGTTTTACGGGGATTATACGCTCCAAGTTCATACCTGAGGTAACTAAAAAATCCATAAGACTGTTGCGCGAGGTCGAAATGAATGTAAAAGACTCTACTAAACTGTACCGACAATTGATCGAAGACCCTTTTAATAAAGAATTGTACGAAAACTACCTCGAGAATATAGATAACTAAACACGAATAACGCGATACAACTCGTTACGCGTCTTAGGGGTGGTTTACAGGTTATTATCAATGCATGGTCGATGACAATAAACTATACATGAATACAATCAAAGACGAGGCAAAGTCTAAGATTGATCCTTTTTATGAAGAGAAAATAGCCTCATATTTATCAGATAAGTTAAATGCGGAAGATGAAATTAGTCTAAAGTATTACCGTATTCTTGCTCATCATTTGACTAAACCGCAAATCGATCGTTTAGTCGGCACAGCTGTGGAGCTTGGGAGAAACCCCGCTCGATACTTCTGTGTTATTAGCAAAATCGAGCTTGAAAAAGCAAGGTACAAAAGGAGGGGGTGTGAAAACCAACCAACTCTCGACCCTGATTGAGTACTTTGAATTACTTATAAAGATTGAAGCCCAAGATGAGAAAGATGTATAATAGAAGGGCTCCCCAATATATACGAGATATTTTTAATTTCTGCTCTTAATGGGCGGTTGTGCCAGAAAGTCTTGTATTTTTTGGGGAGCCACAACCGTCCATTTTAAGTAGGAGAAGTTATATGAAAGCATTTTTAATAGCAAGAGTGTCCACCGATGAGCAGGCAAACTCACTCCCTGCACAAGTTTACAAACTTAAGGACTACGCTCTCCGTAATGATTACAGCTACGAACTAACTGAGATAAAAGAAAGTGCCTATAAGGGCAGCCGCGAAGATTTTAAACTAATCATAGAAAAAATTAAGTCCTGTAGTGAATTAGTTATTGTAGTATTCGATAAAGTTGATCGCTACACGCGCGATATTAGCTCAGACATCGTCAAGCAGCTCGAAACTTTATATCGTATGGGGAAAATTGAGCTTCACTTCCCATCAGACAACCTAACAATTACTAAAAACTCATCAGCTCCTGATTTGATGCGCCTAGGACTTGGTATGGTATTGGCAAAATATTACTCAGACGCAATAAGCGATAATGTAAAAAGGCGTAACGAACAAAAAAGACGCGATGGAGAATGGTGCGGTAGAGCGCCAATTGGTTACATTAATAAAGATAGGCCGGACGGTAAAAAATGGGTTGAGATTGATCCAATATACTCGCAAGCAGTCCGCGAAGCTTATGAATTATATGCGAGTGGCAATTCTTCATTACGCGAAATCGCAAAAGAATGGAGTACCCAATGCGGGCACAAAGTAGGCTCTAGTAAAATAGAGCAAGTTCTCAAAAACCCATTCTATTACGGAGAAATGCGCATAAAAGGAGAGTTGTACCCCCATAAGTATGAGCGCCTAATAACCAGAGGCCTCTTCGAACAAGTTAAGGCAGTACGAGAGGGTTATTCCGTAAAGCCTCATCGTTGGGGCGGACTACCCTATTCATTTCGCGGTCTTATTTACTGTGCTGATTGTGGTTGTCGCATTACTTTCGAAAAAAAGAAAAAAGGTAAATATATTTATGGGCATTGCACTCAAGCAAAAGGGAAACATAACGCGAAGTATGTGCCCGAAAATGAATTGATTAAACAGATGATGGTAATCTTCAAAAAGGTTCAGATACCTGGATTGGCCTACCAACAGGTTAGCGAAGCCCTGCGTGCTTCTCATGAGGATAAAAAGCGCACATACCACGCTCAAGCGCGATCTATTGACACTGAAATTAAAAAATATCAAACAAGGACAGAAAAGGTTTATGAAGATTATTTGGACGAGAAGATCTCCGAAGAGCTATATAACAAGAAGTTCGAGGAGTACCGATCAAAAGTTAAACTTCTTCAGGAACGCCGTTTAAATATCGAACTTACTGAAGATACTTACTACTCAAGTGTTTCCCATCTGTTAAATCTTGCAAAAGACGCACCAAAGTTATTCATAAAGGCAAATCAAGAGCAAAAACGGTCAATGATCAATTTAGTACTTTCGAACTTACGGCTAGACGGTAATCAACTGAGGTGGGAATACAAAAAGCCATTCGAAATGATGGCTTTTTGTAACAAATCTTCAAATTGGCTCCGGCGACTGGACTCGAACCAGTAACCTCGAAGTTAACAGCTTCTTGCTCCACCATTGAGCTACGCCGGAATAATTGTTTTTATGAACTCTCGCCCTCTACCTGATTTGAGACCTTTTTCTCTCTTCAGAGCTTCCGAACGAGTGGTAACTAATTCTTCGTGTATTAGCTCCCATTCGCCAGGAAATCTTGATGTATATGATTTAAATGTATGATTATTATGCTTTATTAAACGTCTTTTTATATCATCGGTCTGACCAATGTAATACTTATTCGAAGTCTTATTGTAAATAACATACACGTGGTACATATTATCTTGCTCCACCTTCGCCTTCGCTAGATAGCGAACGGCGAAGAGCTACGCCGGTCCGCTGTACAGCAGAACAATGGGTATTATATCCCAAGACCCCTTGTAGGACAACTCTGTTTATAGAAGGCAATGATTTACTAAGACTTTTTGCCAAACATCGACATTAGTTTGCCAAAGAATCCAGATGGTTTTGGCTGTTCAGCTGCAGCCGGAGCTGTTTGGATTGGCTGCGGTTGCTCGTCAGCAACTGGTGGCTGGAAGGTTGCTACTGGCTGTGGTGGAATTGGTTCTGTTGAAACCGCTGGCTCTGCAGGCTGTGGATCGGATTGCGGTTGAGAAAACCCGTCTACCATTGGCGCCGCTGGCTCTGTGGCCATCGAGTCTTGTGATGTTGGTGGTTCTGGTATTGGTGTTACTGGTGGTGGCGTTGCCCCCATGTTGTTTTCAGGAACGTCTTCATTGTTTGGTTGCATATATCCCCTTTTCTGATAGATTTAATGCCTGACTCTAATATAACAAAATAAACGTTAGAGTTATATACATATTCTAAATATTCACTAGGAAATGTTACTAGATTTTAGATAATCTATGAGCCGCGTTTTCATAGCCACATGCGCCCCGTCTATCCCCAGAATTTTCAAAGCCCCGATTAAAACATAAAGTTCATCGAGCGTTTCTTGATCATAAGCTTGTTCCAGAGCATTAAATTTTCTAGTAACAGCATTAACTATCCACTTTTCTTGTGCTGGTGTTGGGCCTTTACGGACAGGGGAATCGTCAAGACGCGTGGTTACAACCTCAAGAGACCTAGCGGAACGATCCCGTTTTTGCAAATAACCCTTTGCCATTAGCCCATCAATATGAACCGCAACGGTTGAGACTGACTTATAACCTAAGGCTCGCATTATTTCACGATAACTCGGTCCATAGCCATGCCCCTGTATAAAGCCATCAACAAAGTTTAAAAGTTCTCTTTGGCGTTTACTTGATCGTTCTTTATTCATCATGAGTCCTTCGCCCTGTAGGGGCACCGAGTGCAACTGCGGCTAATCCCCACCAGATTATTGAAACCGCATCATCAGTCCAAACTGGTAATAATATACCAATTATAGCAAGCCCAATACCACCTGCAAATATACCTAATGCCAGCCAGTCACGCCTCAGACTCCACAAGCCAAGTAATATTGACACAAATATATACATAAATATTGCTAAACCTAGCCAGCCAATCTCATGGTTAATAAATAAATATTGATTTTCGATTATCACTGCCTTATTTCCGATTATTGAAGCCGAGCCAGTACTACCAATACCACCGCCTAATGGCTGGTGAATTAAATGATTGAAGCCATCATCAAGTGAGCTTGCATGGCCTTCGTTCGAACTTATACTGCTGCCACCAGATGGATTTTCATGCAATATAACGTTTGATATAAAAGACGTATCACGGGCTAAAAACAGTCCACCAAACACTAAAATCATCAAAATACCGATAGTTATCCACTTTTCTGTGGATAACTTGCGCCAAGTTGTCACCGCTAACACTATAGATATTGAAATAGCGGTTCCGATCAATGCACTTCGCGAATAACTAGCCCATAATGCCACCAGCCCACCAGCTGACAAGATAGCGACAATAATCAGTTGCCATTTATCTTCGCTGTACAGCGAATTAATTTTTTTCTTTGCGATTGCAGCAACTAATATTGTCAGCACTATCCCAGCATATGCCCCCAACGGATTCGGCCCTCTAAAAGTACCGTTTATCCGAATAAAGGCTGGGTTTTTATCAATGGTTAAATATGGGCTAATTGTGTCTAGGTTATAACCGATACATTTCAAAACATCATTTGGTAAAATAAATACTTGCATCAAAGCGAAGATTAACGCGATCAGCGCCCCAGCAATACCTACCGTAATAAACAATTTTCTTTGGGCTGGGAAAAGTCGAAGTGCAATATAAACCAAACCAAAAAATAGTAAATAGCGTAAATCAATCGCCAGACCCGCAGCCCAAGCAGTCCATCCTTGACTCATATAAAATGACAAAACTAGATGCAGTGCAGCATAAATAACAATTGCAATGATTGTTGGACTTTGCAATATCTTGAACTTCCTATTTTTATAAATCAAAAATAACGCCATAATCCCAGCGACTAGCATCATAATTTCTTTCCAAGATTTAATCAGCAACTCATAATTTGGCCATAAAGTACTAAACCCAACACTTAAAGGTGTATGTAAAATAACCCCACCGAATATTACCAGCAAAATTGTTATGTAAATTTTCCCTGCCAACCCTAAAGATTCTGACTTATGTATTTTACTACCTACCATCTACTACCTACTATATACCATTTTTAGTACTCCAAAGATGTTATACTCGACATTCGTATGATATCGCCTATACCTGGTTTGCCCCCGATGCCCCTAATCAATTTTTCTGTTGTCAACATATCTATTGATATACTTCCATCAGATAAAAATGGTTAGAAGCCACCGCTAACAACCCATCTATTAGACGAATCATACGAATGTCGAGTATAATTGGGTTACTTATGATAAGTAGAAACACTAAATTTTACAACTTGATTTTAATAGTATGCGACATTTTTGTAATTTTAGGTGCCTTTGTTTTGGCATATGTTGTCCGCGTAAGGCTCGACCCACGCCCCCTACTCGCCAGTGTCTATGCGATTGATTATGTGCATGCATTCTTACTCATTATCCCTTTTTGGATTTTAATATTTGCAGCCCTCGGTCTTTACAAATCTAATACGTATAACCGACGTTTGGTTGAATGGTCAAAAATCGCAATTGGATCACTTATCGGCATTTTACTTGTTGTTGGCTGGCAGTATGTTAGTGGAAAAATCATATTCCCCGCCAGACTGGTTGCGGTTTATGGACTATTTGCGGCATTTTTCTTAATTGTTATTGAACGCGAAATACTACGTTTAATCCGTAGCTTGATGTTCAGGTATGGAAAAGGTGTCAACCGAGTTTTATTAATCGGGACTTCTGACGCCACTAGTGATATTGCCCGAAGTCTGGCCAACACAGTAAAAAGTGGCTATAAAATTATCGCAATCGCCGGTCCCAAAAAAATAGTTCCACCCGAATTAAAAGTAAAACATTATTCTTTAGTTGAAACCGCCCTAAAAGACATTGAAACAAATAGAATCTCTACAATTATCCAAACGGATTTATATGATTCAGCCGAACGTAATCAAAAAATACTCGGAGCTGCCCAGTCGCATCATATCGGTTATAACTTTATCCCTGGTGAAGCTGAATTTTATTCGGGCAAAAACACTATCGACGTATTTTTAGGATACCCTATGATATCAGTTTACCAAACGCCTCTTGTTGGCTGGGGCTCTATTGCCAAGCGTATTTTTGATTTAATCGTAAGTTCAATATTGATTGTAAGTTTATCGCCGTTCTTACTAACGATTTATATAATTATAAAACTCAGTGGGTCTGGTCCTGCTATATTTATTGGTCCCCGCCTTAGCCGTTTTTCAGAGCCAATTAGCCTAATTAAATTTCGCACAATGGAGCATATAAAAGGCTATGAGCTTAAGGATGCGGCCGAAGAATTTCGCGCAATGGGTCGTGAAGATTTAGCGCGTGAATACGAAAAAAACCGAAAAGTTGACAATGACCCTCGGGTTACCCGTTTCGGTAACTTTTTACGAAAAACATCCTTGGATGAATTGCCCCAGATTTTCAATGTGTTCAAAGGTGATTTAAGTTTGGTTGGACCGCGTCCAATCCTTCCCCAAGAATCCAAACTTGCCAAAGGGCGAACTGCCTTACTTCACAGCGTAAAATCTGGTATGACTGGCATCTGGCAGGTCTCGGGACGCAGCCAGCTGACATTCGAAGAACGCATCGATTTAGAACTTTATTACGCCCAAAACTGGACGTTCTGGTTAGATATAAAAATCTTGTTTAAAACAATTGGAGTTGTTTTGCGCAAGAAAGGAGCAAAATAGCTAATGGAAGATGGCTATTAGAATATGGCAAATAGTATAAATTCATTTGAAGACCTGACAGTCTGGCAAGAAAGCCAGAAGTTTGCAGTAGACGTATATAAAGTAACGAAGCTCTTCCCCAAAGAGGAAGTTTTTGCATTAACTAGTCAGCTACAGCGCGCTGCGAGTTCAATATCGGCAAATATTGCCGAAGGTTTTGGTTGTTCATCAACAAAAGACAAACTACATTTCTACACAATGGCATACAGTTCGCTGCTTGAAGTAAAAAACTTTCTATATCTCGCAGAAAAACTAGGATATTTGCAAAAACCTAAACTAGATTCGCTCATAACTCATAGCATATGTTGTCAGAAACTAATTAATGCTTTCAAGTCAGGATTATCTAAATGAACACGCCAAATTCCAATAGCCAAATTCCAATAGCCAATAACAACCCAAAGGTTGTTATTGTCCACGACTGGCTTACAAACATGGGTGGTGCCGAAAACGTTGTATTGGCAATGCACGAGGCGTTTCCGGATGCTCCGATTTACACGTCCACATACTCTCCGGAAAATATGCCGAGATTCAAAGGTTTGGATGTTCGAACGACGTACCTGCAAAACCTACCCGGACCACTGCGCAAACTTCACAAGTTCTTGCCGATGCTTCGCGTCAGCGCATTTAAAAAATTAGACTTATCCGAATTTGATATCATTCTCAGTAGTTCTAGCGCCGAGGCAAAACAAGTGCAAAAAACCATGCCAAATCAGGTGCATATATGTTACTGCCATACACCAATCCGATATTATTGGAGCCATTACGGCGAATATAAAAAAGATCCAGGTTTTGGTAAATTAAACTGGCTGGTTCGTCTGGTAATGCCACTTATGATCCCGCGCCTCAAAAAAGCCGACTATAAAGCCGCTCAAAAAGTCGACGTTTTCATCGCTAACAGCACCGAAGTCCAAAAACGAATCAAAAAATATTACGATAAACCCTCAACCGTCATTCACCCGCCAGTCGATGTTAATCGTTTTGAACCCGCTCGTAAAAGGGGAAATTATTATGTTGCCCTTGGTCGTCAAGTGCCTTATAAGCGAATTGACTTGGCCGTATCAGCCGCAACCAAACTATCGATTCCGCTATATGTGTATGGTAATGGCAGTCAGCACCAACAACTGGTAGAGATGGCAGGACCAACCGTCAAGTTTTATACCGATAGGCTTGGGGATGCGTCCGACAATGCCGTCACACAGGCTCTGAACAATGCCAAGGGCTATATTTTTCCAGCCGAGGAAGATTTTGGCATCGTCCAAGTCGAAGCCCTGGCTGCCGGCGCACCGGTGATTGCCTATGGCAAAGGTGGTGCACTCGACATTATCCAAGACGGTAAAAGCGGTGTATTATTTAACGAACAGTCAGTTGACTCCGTTGTTGAGGCCATAGGACACGCTGAACAAATTGATTTTTTACCAGGCACACTCCGACGTAAAGCCAAAAGATTCGACAAAAGTCTATTCCTAACAAAAATCAAAAAAATCGTCTCTGACAACTAATAGTGTTGTTTATACGATACCCAAAAAACACGTTGGGTTAACAATAACTATTTTTTTATATTGTGACAACACTAATAAATCTTTATCGCCAGTGATGATATGTGAAGCATCGCCAGTCAATGCAGTCTCAATCACCCTATTGTCGTCTTCGTCGCGACTTACCACAACTTTTATGTGACCAAGTCGGACTTTGTTTATATAAGGTTGTAATACAATCTGAAAACTTTCAAAATCTTCTACAAAATCGGGAAATTTAACGATTAAAATTCTTCGAACTTCAGTGAAGATTTCTTCCGAAGCAACAATCGTCCACCCTTCTGAAACTGCTTGTTCAAAAATAAAACGGGGCTTGCCACCAAATACAAGCGCCGATATCCAAACGTTGCTGTCAATTACAACTTTCATGAGTAAATTATTTGTCCGCAACAATATCGTAGACTTGTTGTTCGCTTTTAATGCCTAAATTAGCACCTTTTTTATTAGTACGATCTAATAATTTCTCAAACGTTTCTTCTGTTCGCATTTGATTAACAATCGCCTTGCGAACATAATCGCTACGACTTGAATAATCTTTTTTGGCGCGTTTGTCCAAAGCTTCAACAAGTGCCTGTGGTAATGATAAATTGAATGTTTTTGTACTCATACAATAATTGTATAGTATTTGTATGTATTTGTCAATACTACTGATGCAATTTTTTTGCAACTTCACCGGTTCTGTGGCTGACATCTTTTCTGGATATTAGTATCCCGTCAGGGGTATTGACTACTACGATATTATCCAAACCAATAACTGCGACTGGCTTGTCGTCTTCTTCATTTCTGACAAACACATTCTCGACATCAATAGCGTGTATATTATCCCCTGAAAAATAATTACCACTTTCATTTTGTGGTACTACGTCATGTAAATCTTTGAATGAACCGACATCCATCCAATCAAAACTAGCCGCAACTACAGCCAAACTCTTGGATTTTTCAATTAGGGCAATATCAATTACTTGGTTATCAAGTTCCAGATATGCATCGTTATATTTTTTACTACCAACTTTAGATATTGATGACAAGCTTTCGAAGTCCTTTTGCAAATTCGGCGCATTTAATTTCATTTCGTCAAGAAAAGTATTGACTGACCCGACAAAATAACCACAATTCCATAAATAATTACCTGACTCCATATACTTTTTTGCGGTTTCATAATCTGGTTTTTCTTTGAATGATTCAACGTCAAATACTCCACCGCTAGCACTTATCACACCGTCGCGCTTTATATAACCAAACCCCATTGAAGGAAATGTTGGTTCAATCCCTATTAATGTAATTATGTTCTTTGACTGTGAAACTTTTGCTGCTGCAGTAAAAGATCTAGCAAAACCACCGATATCACGTATATGATGATCTGAATGAATAAAAGCAATTGGTTCATCGTGATTGTGTTTTCTGGCAATTACATCCAGCGCAAACACGATACAATGGGCGGTACCACGACGACCTGGCTCTATCAAAAATGCCGAGGTCGACAATTCTGGCAATTGTTCCCGAACTTGATCCGAGTGACTAGCCTCGGTAACGACATAAACCGTTTCCCCGACTTTGGAAGCACGATCATATGCTGTCTGCAGCATCGTTCGCTTGCCCGTTAATTTTAGTAAATGTTTTGGGTGTTTAGGGGTTGATAGCGGCCAAAGGCGCGTACCAGATCCACCAGCTATTATTACTGTAATCATCAGCCTATTATACATGATGTTTATTCCACCATTTCAACTAGATCATTCTTTGTTATAATAAATTGTGAATGGAAAAAGTTTCGGAAATTACTATCCTGGGAGGTAGAAAAGCTCAGGAATTTGAAGAGCGTGTTATAGGTTATCTAAAAAATAAAAAAGGGATTGATGTTAGAAAAGTGGACTTTGACGTTTCTAACTTTCGAAACGGCGAACTGAATATCAAACTAACTGGTTCGGTTCGGGGTTATAATTCGATTATTTTCCAACAATTTACCCAACCGGGTAGCGAAATGCATGAAGAGTTATTCGAATTGTTCCTACTAGAAGACACTATCAGCCGGTCTGCTGCCAAAAGCATTATTTTGTGTCTGCCATTCATGCCCTATTTACGCCAGGATCGAAAAGCCGAAGGACGAGAACCAATCTCTGCTAGGACGTTATTTGATCTACTTGGGACTGCAGCATCTGGAAAACTTGTCAGAATTGTAACTTTTGATATGCATAACTCGGCCGAACAGGGCTTTGTTAATTTTCCAATTGATAACCTACCAGCCATGCCAATTTTTGCCAATTATTTCGTTAAACAAAAATGGTTTAACCACAATACCACGACAGTTTTAGCGCCTGATGTTGGTGGCGCAAAACGGGCCGAAGAATTTGCAACCAGTTTATGCCTTAATGATGGTATTTCTATCATGCATAAAAAACGCAAAAAGGGACAAATGGCCGAGGCCAAGACAATTATTGGTGATGTGAAAGGCAAAGATGTGATTATTATTGACGACATAATTGATTCAGGCGGAACAATCCTGGCCAGCGTGGACATGTTAAAAAAACATGGTGCAAAAAGTATCAATATCGCAGCCACACATGGTATTTTCTCGGGCGACGCAGTCAAAAATTTCTCGACTGCTGGGATTAATGTAGTTACAACTGACAGCCTTCCTAGGGACAAAAAATTTGTCAAGGATAGTGATTGGCTAACGGTTCTTTCGATTGCCGAGTACACAGCCGAGGTACTTTACGAAAATGAAATTGGCGGCTCGGTCAGCGAAATAATCAAGAAAAAGTCAAAAATTTCTTAAATAACTAATGTTGTCTATTTTGTAGTTGCTATGCATTATTAGTAACTGTATACTAGTCTCAGTACATTAAATTAAAAGTATCCAGAGTGCAGCGAGAGATCTAGCTTTATGACCTGCCGGCAACCTAACGTTTTTTAACGCTGATGGTGCCAATTCTAGCCCAAATGGGGAAGATAGTAACAGGATAAACTCCTTTCATCTTCCCCGCTAGGGCAAGAGATACGTAAAAAGGAGTTATTTTTATGTCAAATTATCGAACAGCCGAGAGTGTTTCGCCAAAACACCCAGACAAAATATGTGATCAAATATCCGATGCTATTTTGGACGCCTACCTATCTCAGGATCCAAACACCAGAGCCGGGATTGAAGTAATGGGTGGGCATGGTATTGTTTTTGTAACAGGTGAAGTCACGTCCAAAGCAAAAAGTATTGATATAGAATCTATTGTTAAACGGCTTGCAGGGAAAGTAAAATTAATCGAAAACATAGCAACTCAAAGCCCCGAAATTGCCCAGGGTGTTGATATTGGCGGAGCTGGCGATCAGGGCATTATGATTGGTTATGCTTGTAGTGAAACTCCTGAACTATTACCACTTGAAACTGTTTTATCACGACGGCTCAATCAACATATTTAT
This sequence comes from uncultured Saccharimonas sp. (SeqCode), assembly GCA_964531915.1. GTDB lineage: Bacteria > Patescibacteriota > Saccharimonadia > Saccharimonadales > Saccharimonadaceae > UBA1547. Next base: position 23,844 of record CAZHFQ010000001.1, read on the forward strand.
AAAAAGTGGCCTTATGACGGCAAAACACAAATATCACTTACAGATGGCCAGATTTCGTCAATTGTCGCAAGTTTTCAAAATGCCAAACGCGATGAACTACTTAAAAGTGTTAAAAAGTGGCTTGAAAACGAACCGCTAGCAAAATACTCAAACATAGACTTTCATATTAATCCAGCAGGTGATTGGCAAATTGGCGGTTTTACGGCTGACGCAGGTCTAACTGGTCGCAAATTGATTGTCGATAACTATGGCCCACGCATCCCAATTGGTGGTGGTGCATTTAGTGGCAAAGACCCCAGTAAAGTTGATCGTTCGGCAGCATATATGGGTCGCAAAATTGCAGTTGATTATCTAAAAAAGCGAAATGCAAGTGAAGTTTACGTACGGCTTGCCTATGCTATTGGGCATAACCAACCGCTTGAAGCTACCGTAATTATAGACGGAGTACAAGAACAAGTTAAAGGATATGACCTTTCTCCTAATGGGATTATTAAAACTCTTAAATTAAAACAACCAATTTATGAAGAGACTGCTCGTTTCGGTCATTTTGGCCACAAAGGTTTTAGTTGGGAATAATCAGAAATACCTTTGTCCACGCTCTGCCTTATTTGATATATAATGTCTGTAATGGATTTGAGAAATACTATCACAGTACTTGGTGCCGGTTACGTAGGTCTAACAACCGCAGCTTTGCTTGCGCATTCCGGGTTTAAGGTTTTTGCAGTAGAGCCAAACAAAGAAAGACTTAAAGTAATTAAAAAAGGTAAATCATTTTTTTACGAACAAGGTCTGGACCCTGTTATAAAAACTGCAATAAAATCAGGTAACTTAATCCCAACCGACTCTTATAAGGTCAGCGTTTCTAAAAGTGATGTTATATTTTCCAGCGTTGGCACGCCTGACAACCCAGACGGCAGTTCCAACCTTACTTACGTATTCAGTGCCGCCAAAGAAGCTGCTAAGTATATGAAACATGGCGCGATTTACGTCCAAAAAAGCACAGTCCCCGTCGGCACAGGTAATATAATAGAAGATAGCTTCGCAGACCTGGATAAAAACATTTCTTATGTTTCAAACCCGGAGTTTTTGCGCGAAGGGACCGCTCTTTACGATACTTTGTTTTTTGATAGAGTCGTAGCCGGAGGCAAAGACAAAAAATCCGTGAATCAAATCCTGAATATATATCGACAGCTTGAAGAAAATAGAGATAAGATTGCGGAAATATCAAGAGTCGAGGTTAACCCCCGAAAGGGCAAATACATTGCAACCAGCCTTAATAGCGCCGAGTTAATAAAAGTTACTGCAAATGCTTTTCTGGCATTAAAAATTTCGTTCGCAAACTCTATTGCAAAACTCGCCGATAAAGTTGACGCCGATGTTGTCGAGGTTATGGACGCTGTTGGTGCAGATGAGCGCATCGGGCGTGCGTTTTTGAACGCCGGCCGTGGTTATGGTGGAGGTTGCTTCCCAAAGGATGTCAGTGGGTTAATCGCAAGTGGGATGCAAAATGGTATCGATTTAGGAATTATGAATGCAGCGCAGACATTAAATAGTTCAATGCCTGGTTATATTGTTGAAAAACTTCAAAACGCAATTGGAGGAAACCTCGATGGCAAAAAGGTTGCAGTTTTGGGACTTGCATTCAAATCAGGAACCAGTGATGTCCGTCGCTCGCCTGGTGTACTATTGGCAAATTCTCTCAACAAAGCAAATGCTATAGTTACAACCTTCGACCCACAAGCAAACCATGAAGCGTCAGAAGATTTGCGAAAAGGCATTATTCAATGTGAATCAATCGAAAATGCAATCAAGGACGTTGATAGTATTGTTATCGCAACCGAATGGCCAGAATTCCTAAATTATGACTTGAAAATATATGCCAAAATTATGCATAATGGCAAAATATTTGTCGACGCCATCAATTGTTTTCCCGTCATGGATATTAAGTCAGCCGGCATGGAGTACATAGGCGTAGGCCGTTAAAATGGTACAATAATAAATATATGAAAGTATTTGTTCAAATCCCCTGTTTAAACGAGGAGACTACGTTACCGCTGGTTCTTGAGTCTATCCCAAAAAAAATTAAAAATGTCGATGATTTAGAAGTTCTAATAATCGATGACGGATCAACTGATAAAACTATTGCTGTTGCAAAAAAATATGGCGTCAAGCACTTCGTAAAACATACCCGCAACATGGGGCTGGCACGTTCTTTTCGCGACGGCGTAGACTATGCCTTGCAACACGGGGCAGACATTGTAGTAAACACTGATGGCGACAACCAATACCCCCAAAGCCGAATTGCCGATTTAGTACAGCCAATAATTGATGGTTCTGCAGATATCGTTATCGGCGATCGCCAAACCTCAAAAGTTGCGCATTTTTCACCATTCAAAAAATTCATGCAACGATTTGGTAGTTGGGTTGTAAACAAGGCCGCCGGTACAGAACTCCCTGATGCAGCCAGCGGGTTTCGTGCATATTCCCGTGGCTCTTTATATAAACTAAATGTAGTAACAAGGTTTAGTTATTGCATGGAAACGATTATTCAAGCGGGTAATAAACGACTGCGAATTTCTAGTGTTACTATTGAAACGAACAAGAAAACCCGTGAGTCCCGTTTGTTCAAGAATATCGGGCAGCATATGATGCAATCTGGAAAAGCAATCCTACGTAGTTATATTATGTTCAAGCCACATGTTATATTCCTAACTCTTGGTATATTATTTGGTCTTGCGGGCCTAATCCCGTTTATACGGTACTTATTCTATTTTTTTTCTGGAGTAGGCAATGGACATCTTCAATCACTTATTTTTGGGAGTTCAATGCTCGTCGGTTCGTTATTATCGTTCGCACTGATGGTAATTTCTGATTTATTAAGGACTAATCGTATTTTACTCGAAGACCAGCTAGAGCGTATCAAAGAGATTCAATATAAAAAAAGTGGACAATAGAACTGTTTGGGAGTTGTAAATTAAAGGTCACGACAAAATTTAATAATACTTTTAGACATAGCGTCCCAGCTGTTCTCTTCACATAGTTTATGTATTGATTTTCTCGTACTTTTTGCTTTTTGACGATTAATACCCTTAATTGCATTTGCCAAATCCTCGGGTGAATTTGGGGCTACTAACCAGCCAGTTTTTCCCTCGACCACCGCATCATTAAGACCGCCAACGCGCGTCCCTAAAATAGGCTTACCATAATTATATGCCAACGCCGCCACTGCACTACCTGTTGCAGATTTATACGGCAGAACGATAACATCTGCTCGTGCAAAATATTCTGCTGCTTGAGCATCACTAACATAGTTAAAATGCATTTCAAGACCTGAAATTTTTTTACTTTTTATATCCTGCTCAAGTTGGTTTCTATCAAGCCATACTTCACCCGCTATTGTTATATATAATTCTTGATCATTCAACAACGTAAGTGCCTCTATCAACGTATCTAGTCCTTTATAAGGTCGTATGAACCCGAAGTAAAGCAACTCAAGCCGACCTCTTTTTTTTAAAATATTCTTCGCAGGGGGGTAATGATTAAAAATGGGCAACAGGCGTTGTATGATTTTGGCTTTTGAGAAATTACTACGTAATATTTTAGCCTGTTCGGTTGCATGAATCAGATAACCATCAGCTTGTCCAAGGAAAAATCTGCTTAATTTTTGGACTATTACATTCGAATCGTGATCAAACACGTTATGACAAATATATACGACTTTTATATTATGCTTCCTTGCACGACGTGCTATATAAGCAAGCCCAGGTTGCCAAAAAAGCGTCCACCATGTTATCAAGACAACGTCAGTCTTATCGGAAATAATCTTGTTTGCAGTTTTTTTAAGGCTAAATAACGAATATGTATCGATTATATATCTAATGTTCCCGAGTTTATCTACCCCACTAGCTAACCCTTTGCTCCTTTTACCTGGGTATAACCATTTGGGGTAAAGACGTTTGAATGAAACTACATTTACGTCGGCATAATTCATTAATGCTCGGTTAAGTTGGGTATTATATTGGGCTACCCCTCCCCTGTAGGGGTTTATGGGTCCTACTAACGTAATTTTTATTTTATCACTATTATCACACATAAGGTCGAAGGTTGTTGGTTAACCATTTTTCATATTTTGGTTAGTTTATATAATATCTGATTCCCAAATAGACTTGGCATCATTCTTTCAAGAGGAACAAGTAGTTTAATCCCCATCCCTGACGTAACTACAACTTTATCTACTTTATAGCCTTGGTGGTGTGCCCAATAAATAAAGTCTTTATTAGTCCAAAAGCGTATATGTTCTTTGACATGCTGCTTGATAACCACCAAAGGGAATCTACCAAACATCAAGCGAAAACGATGGATAAAAAACCCTGTGTTTGGTATTGATATAAAAAGTGCCCTTTCAATATGATTGTGCAATAAGGACACTACCGTTTCGAGATCCTGAATATGCTCAAGTACCTCTGTAATAACAACGTAATCGAATTTTTTAGCTTTTAAAAACTTTTTAAATTCATCGCTAGTGACATCAACAATCTCGGCATTAAACCTTTTTTTAATAACATGTTCAACCGCAGTCTTTGATATATCAATCCCCTGTACGTCCTTAAGTTTGTTGTGTTTGGACAAATACTCAATTACGGTTCCATCCCCACAACCTACATCTAAAAGAGTGGTTCCGTTGTCAATCAGTTTTGTTAATTTTTTAGCGCGTTCGAGAGAAGGGGCATTAAACCCCCTCCTCTCCCAATATTCATCGTAATCTTTAAAATTATTGTCAAGCATCATGGGTCTAAAAAGTATTGTCATAGCTTTTGATATTTTATTCACTCTCAACCTCCGTTAATTTTTACACAGCACCCAACGAAAACTCGCGTATTCCTTTAATTATAGCTTAAGATTATGGTTAAATCTAGTTACCCAACAACGATTTAAGCCGTTTGTAATATCTTTCTGTAGATCTACCATCGGCTGTATTGCCATATGCAATTTCTTTAACTTTAATTATACTATCTGAATTCTTCTTAAGATACTTGTTCGGATTTTTAAGATATGATTTTATTATTTTCTCAAAACTTTCAAAATCATCTATTATATCTGAAAACCGATTTTCGGGGGTTGAACGCCTCCGCAGATCATCCCCCTGGAACGGTGCGTTAATATTAATAAAAATCACTGGCCTATCAAGAACCAAAAAATCAAAAACTAATGAAGACCAGTCTGTCACTAAGATGTCCGTAATCGATAGAAGCTCCTCGGTATCTGGATAATCTCGAGTTGGCATTGAACGTATATGCTCGGATACATTATTGAGACTGCCGTCGCTTAACATGTGTGCCCTGAAAATGATAAAGGAGTTAGTAGATTTCGCAAACTCGTTGAGGTGAGATAATAGTTCATCTTGACTCATGCCAAAAGGTAAATCGCTTCTGCTGGGGTCATTCTGTTTCCAGGTTGGAGCAATCATTATAACCTTTTTATCAGGGATCGAGTAACGTTTTTTCACATCTTTGAAGGAACCATTTATCAAATTATCAACTCTACCATAACCAGTCGAAACTATTTTTGACTTTAATTGGTATCTATTAAGATAAAACTCTTTCATTATATTCGAAGACACCCATATCTCTTCGTAACTATTCAAATAGTTTAGAATCTTTGGGGTTTGGTTCTTAAGCATTGGAAGACCATGCCATACATCAACAAATTTTATATCCGTAAGTTTTGCTAAATAAAGTAAGGTTAGAGCCTCATAATTTGTAACAATAACATCAGATTGAGCAACCCTTATCATGTCTTTAAGGTTTAACATATTGAGGGTTGGTAAATTTTGCTTGCCTTTATAAATTTCTAGATATCCAGGAAAAGCAAGAAAATACATTCTTATGGATTTATCGTATTTGCAGATATAATCAGCCAGTGCCCTTGAATTACCGTGCATTTGATAAAAAAATACGACGGTTTTTATTTTCCGATTTCGAAATATCCTGAAGGGTATTGCAATAAATATAAAAAGGGCACTGACAATAAGGAGTATCCAATGCATCGGGTTACTCTTATCTATTTTCATATTTTTATCGTATAACAAGCTTTAGCTTTTTTGACATATTTTCGGAAGGTATCTCTTTTTGCATATTTTTTATAGCAGATGATGATATGTCAGGCGTCCTCTCAAGATACACTACTTTACAATGCTCATTGAGCTCATCAAATTTACCAACCCAATCAGATCCCATCACAAATATATCTATCCCATAATCCAATATGTCGGTGATTTTTTGTTCCCAGTTTTTTTCTGGTATTACGCGATCAACATACCTAATAGATTCAATTAGTCTTTTCCTTTTATTATAGTCGAACTTTGATTTTTTGCCTTTAATTGCATTAAATTCGTCCGAAGAGAGAGCAACAATTAGATCCCCTCCCATAGCTAAATCCTTCGCACGCCTTAATAACTCAATATGGCCATAATGCAATAAATCAAAAGTCCCATAAGTAATAACTGTTTTCATAATATATATTATACACATATGTTGGCGATAGATATATAATGGGGGGAAGTGTTTTTAAGAAAACTTAATAAATTTATACCTTATGCATTCTATTCATTGCTAGTATTGTTTTTGTTTGTATACTTAAAGAATATCGATTTCAACGAATTTAGTTCAGCTCAATTTAACTGGTACTACCTGTTAATATCAGGTCTATTTGCATTGGCTACTCGATTTTGGCAAGTAGCTATATGGTTTTCGCTCTTAAAGGGTTTGGGAGCAAAGAATATTAAAGACAGTCGATCAGAATTAACATTTGTTTACGCAAAATCTTGGCTTGGCAGATATATACCAGGTACCGCACCGTGGATATTAGGTAAGATATATTTCGCCTCAAAACACGGTATATCGAAAAACAAACTTGCCGTAAGCTCCATGCTAGAGGGTGTACTACAAATAACGGTTGTTATGGCTATGGCTTTCATGATGTTGCTTTTTGATAGCCGTTTAAATGTAATAGACATAAAATTCAAACTCATTATGATCACAGCTCTCATTGTTTGTGTTATAGCTATTCTTCCTCCAATATTTAACCGTATTATTTCAGCTGCTTCTAGAATAGTCAAAAGGGGTAGATTGAGCGACGATCATAAAGCAGACTCAAAGACTATCCTGACCGGGTCAGTCATGTATGCCGTTGGGGCTTTATTGAGTGGCATATCGTTATTCTTTATTGCAAAAGCTGTTTACCCTGGTCTAGAAAATTCTGACATATTCTTTGTTATGGGAGCAGGCAACCTAGCTAGTGCGGTTAGTATGCTGGTAATATTCGCCCCTAGCGGTATTGGAGTACGTGAAGGAATCCAATTAACATTACTTAGCGTCATTATGCCAACTGAAATAGCCTTACTCGTAACCATTACGACTCGATTATGGAGTGTCGCTATGGATTTCGTTTTTTTTGGCTTGACCTTAATGATAAAAAAATATTTTTCGTCTTATTAATCCATATCGGGTTTACTTCGCACAAAATTACCTACCCCCAAAACTTTTTATTACCTGAAAACCCCCGTTGTCCTTTATCGTAGCCAAAGACATCCCAGCTCTAGTATCGTAAGCATATTGTGGAGGATTGATATTGCTACTTATTAGCTTATGACTATTAAAATTACTTACTTCCTTGAAATATTTTTGCGCATTTATGGGTATCAGATCCTCAAGTTGGTCACTATATACACCCAGGAACGGGATTACCCCGTGAGATCTAGCGACCTTGGCTATTTCTGCTAATTTCTTTGTATTTGGCTTGTATACTGTCTTGTAATCCGCCGCATTAAAACTGTAGGCATAAGCCTCAACATTGCAATACGTCCTCGTTGGTTGGACTGCTTGAAGCCTTGCAGCCCCAACCCAAATTAGTACAGCATTTGAAGGGAGGTTAGCGCATAAACCGGGTATTACCCCATACTCAGCAGTGTTCCTAGTTTTCAAGAGCGGCCGTGATGTAGTAAGCGGAGCTATTATTAGCCCAAGGCTAGCAATAATAATTAAAGTGTTTTTAAATCGCAACGAAGATAGCTTTATTTTACCGGAAATTACAGATAGCATATAAACCCCAAAGATAACTATACCCGGCATAATCACTGGCAGCATGCGCCGTGAAGCCCAAATTTGATCTGGGAAAATACTTGGCTTTACAAAATATACTAGTGAAGTCCCCAGAATCACAAAAAGCCCACACAATAATAGTAGGCTTTTATCATGCATGCTTTTATAAATTGCATATGCAAGTCCTACCAAACCAAGACATGCCAAAGTGCCCCCAATATACCAACTGATCCAAAAGGTTGTTAGATCCGAATAATTTCCTGAATAAACTGTACTTCTCATCCATATTGGCCTACTCAATAAAAATAACCCAAAAAGAAGCACTGATAATGCCCCGACTTTCGCCCTCCACTTTTTCGTCCTAGAATCAACCCATTTAATCGTATCGGGGTATTTAGTTGTTACCCAAATCGCTACTATACCAACCACGAACACCCCCAGTAACACAGCAACTTCTTGGTACATTAAATGCTTGATGTTTCCATAGTAATACCCTGAAAACAATTTCAGATCTAACCAAGCCAAAAAACACATTGCAACAACTGGCATAGCAAAAAATAACGTTTGCAATCCTCTCTCTTTTCTTTCGACCTTTTTTGCAATAACATTATATAACGCAAAAAATGCCACAACACCAATCAAACTTAGATACACATCAACTCGGGTCAGTACCCCCGCCCCGATAACTAAACCTGATAACCCCCAAAGAATTAGTTTTTTGTTTTTTTGAGCAATCCAAATTAAAGCTAACCCCCCAAACATAAATGTAGCCGTAAGAGGTTCTGTATAAGTGTCCCTAGAGAAGTATATAAGTGGCATTGATGCTGCCATAACAGCCGTGCCGACCATTGCCCAGAAAGGGGGCATTAACAAGCTGGCAAAACAATATATTGCAAGCAATGCCGTCATACCGAATAATATATTGAAATGTAATAAATGCTTAGAACCAACAAATTTCCCGATTGAACCAAGAAGGGCAGGAAGAATATGCTGCCCCTGTACATCAATTTTATTTTGCCTATCTTTACTAACATCAAACCCAGCACTACTGGCGATCACCCCTTTAACGTCTTTGAATGTATCTGGGTTATTGATCTGCAAATTAGTTCTTTCTGCCAGCCAGGAGGCTGCATTTGCGTAAATACCAGGGTCACGGTCAACTAGAACGTGTTGTGATGTAAAGAAAATATTGTATCCACCCCAAACTAATACCCCTGTGAGCACCAGCAAATTGCATATTTGCCTCATCTTTGTTGTACCGGGATAAGGGATATTGGCAAATCTAAAGACAATTCCTCCGCAAATTACCGCAACAAATAAGCCAAGTGTCCATATTAACCCTGTCTGGAACTGATTTATCAATAAAAGTATTATGTTTATTAAACTAAACCCAGCTAATCCAGCAATTACAGCAAGTGGCAATTTATCAAAAAAATTTGATAAATTTTCTTTTTTAAATAATTTAACCCAAACTATTTTCATTTAACCCCTAATTTTTGTATTTAACAACTTATGAAACTATAACACAAAATTTAAGACAGTATAAGTCTATAAGACACTTGAAAATATATCCTATTTATGCTAGAATGGGCATATTGCAAAACCCTAAAATAAAAATATGAAAAGTATCCAGAAAAAAAAGTCGCCCCTAACAATAAAAATAATAATCGTCTCTGTGATAATTATTATCGTTGCGGGTTCGTCGGTTGCAGGAATGTACATTACTCACACCGGAGTGTTTAAAGATTCTAATAATACAAATACACCTACGAATGAGGTCGATACGAAAAATACACCTTCTGCGTCAACAACCCCAAACCCTAGCAAAACCCCTTTAAGCACACAGCCAACCAACGACACACAACCTAATACACTATCTGCGAGTATTACCTACACTAGAGAAAAAGATTCAAGTTTACAAATTGGTACGGTTATTGATGAGGTTACTTCGGGGGGAACATGTAAGTTAACTCTAACGAAAGATGGTAAAAATGTAACAGACTCGGTCGGGATCCAGCCCCTAGCAAGTTCATCAACCTGCAAAGGCTTTGACATTCCAATCATAGAATTATCAAAAGGTGTTTGGGAGATTAAAATTGATATTTCAGCAGCATCAAAAGAAGCGCATTTAACAGGGTCTGTGAATGTAAATTAAGGAATATATATGATAACCAAAGAGTTGAAAGTAAAAAAATACAAATTCCGTCCTATCGGCATAGTTGCCACTTTTGTTGTAGTTGTTTTTGGAATTTATTACTTCATCAACTTTACAGTTAATGCATCGACTACTGGTTGGATGGCTGGTAGGATTATTGATGACAGTGTATTCACAGCAAATAACTCCATGTCGGCCACGCAAATCCAATCATTTTTAAACGGAAAGGTTCCGAGTTGTGATACAAATGGAACCCAACCAGCATCTGATTTTGGACGTCCAGACTTAACGCACGCTCAGTATGCCGCCCTCAGAGGCTGGCAAAAACCTCCGTACATCTGTTTGAAAAATTATAGTAACAGTGGTAAATCAGCTGCTCAACTAATTTACGATACCGCACAAAAGTATAGGATCAGTCCTAAGGTACTGATTGTATTGCTCCAAAAAGAACAAAGTCTTGTAACAGACACCTGGCCTTTAAATATACCACAATATAGGTCAGCGACTGGATACGGTTGCCCCGATACAGCCGCTTGTGATAGTACCTACTATGGATTACCCAACCAGCTTGACTGGGCGGGCAAAATGTACCGTGCAATACTGGACGACTCCCCCACATGGTACACTCCATATGAATTAGGTAATAATTATATCCGATACAACCCAAGTACATCATGTGGAGGTAGCAATGTATATATACAAAATCGTGCGACCCAAGCGTTATATAATTACACGCCATACCAACCAAATTCTGCCACATTAAGTGCCGCTTGGGGGGCAACTGTAACCTGTGGAGCATATGGTAATTTGAATTTTTATCGTTATTATACAAAGTGGTTTGGAGCAACTACGTCTGTAGCAACATATGGTTATAGTGTGGTGTCAAAGGAATTTTATTCGGATTACACATACAACACAAAAATTTCAAGCACCCCAACCATAGAACCAAACCAAACAGTTTATTTAAAACTGACTATTAAGAACACCGGCAACCAGACATGGTACAGTGATAACTTGCGTATTGGCACACAAAACCCGGAAAATAGAGCATCCCCATTTTATGTAGCAGCAGGAAATGGTAATTGGATAAATGCTGGACGGCCAGCAACAATGAGTGGAACCAATTCTATCAACGGTGGAGAAACGGCAACGTTCCAATTTGCGATGAAAGCTCCCCCACACTTAGGAAGCTACGCTGAGTCGTTTGGTATTTTAATTGAGGGGTATCGCTGGGTAGGTGGTGCTTTTAGCATACCAATAAATGTTGCTTCGGCTAGCCTTTACTATATTAAGAAGTTGTCATTTAGTGCCTACTCAGACAGCCAAATGACAAGAAAATTGGATCCGTCAAAAATTTCTCTATACACTAACTCGAAAATATATGCAAAAACAACCATAAAAAATACCGGTAATCAGACATTACCAGCAAATCTGACAAAAATTGGGACTAGTAATCCCGAAAACAGAGCTAGCCCATATAGTGATGGCAGCTGGCTATCGTCTGGCCGAGCAGCCGTAGCTGATGAAGGAAGTATCGCCCCACAAAGCATTGGCAATTTTGTCTTTACAATGACTGCTCCAAATATCCCAATAGCACGTACTACCGAACAATTTGGCTTGTTGATAGAGAACAAAATGTGGCTAAGTGATAATATTGGTTCTTTCTCTATACAAACAACAATTAGGCCCCCAATAGATTTGACGAATGGACAATCGCTGAAAATAGGAGGCAAGTTACTTTCATCTAACGATAATTATGTATTAGTGCTCCAAGGAGATGGAAATTTAGTGTTATACTCCTATGGTAAAGCTTTGTGGTCAAGCCGTACGGCAGGAAAAAGCGGGATAAGACTTGTTATGCAGGGGGATGGAAATCTTGTGCTTTACACCCAAAACGGGAAACCTGTATGGAATAGCCGAACAGACGGTAAAGGGGTCTCGCAGTTATTTATGCAGGGGGATGGAAATCTTGTGCTTTACAACAATCAAGGCTATACATGGGCAAGCTGGACGGTTGGTAAATAAATATAAAGAAAGCTTTTTGCACATCTTCGTCTTGCATTACTAGACAATGTGGCCAGACTTCAATGTATCTGTTATTATAGCTTATATGTCGAGAAAGAAACAAACCATATTCTTTGATGGGCTGGGGTTAGTCGAGGGTCATTTTAGTGGAGTTGGACAATATATCCTAGGCATACTACGAGGTATAGATAAAATTATTGATGACAAAAAAAACATGCAGGAACCATACCACAGAGTGAAGGTAATTATCCCCTATGACACTGTAGGTAAGTTCAAATCATTCAAATTTAGAAACATCGAGTATAAACCAGCGCCAATACCATTTAGAATCATGAGCGTCTTATGGTCAAGAAATAAATTACCACCTATTGATTTATTTTGTGGAAAAGGCTTTTACGTTTTCCCTCGGTTCGTATCAATGCCTTTGCTTTTTAGTAAATCAGCCATTGTTATATATGACATATCGTTCGAACTTTGCCGTGAATTTTCTAATGAGGAAAATGCCAAGTTTCTTTCTAGTTCAGTTAAAAAGTCTATCAACTCTAGTAATAAAATAATAACTATTTCCAAAAATGCAAAAAAAGAAATAGTTAATTTTTATAATGTAAACAATAACGACGTTGCTGTTGCAACCCCTGCGGCTGACCCATATTTTTTATATCGTAGGAGCAATTCAGAGATTGAAAACATAAAACGTAAATATGGTATTGAAGGTGATTATATTCTTGCCCTTTCTAATCTTGAGCCACGAAAAAATTTGGGCTCATTAGTTGAAGCCTTCTGCAGACTACCGAAAAAACTAACTAATCAAAATTCTTTATTATTAGTTGGGGTTAATGGCTGGAAAACAGATCAGTTATTCGATGATATTGTAGATAAAGTTAAGGAAGGATATAAAATCATTCGCCCTTCTCAATACGTAAGCGATGAGGATAAGGCTGCAATTATATCTGGTGCAAAAGTCTTGGTCTACCCAAGCCACTACGAAGGTTTTGGCATGCCCCCTCTTGAAGCATTATCATGCGGCACACCTGTTATAACAGCCGACAACTCCTCGCTCCCCGAAGTAGTCGGTGAGGCCAAATTTATGGTTAATAGTCACGACATCAACGGAATCAAAAATAAGATAATCGAGGTACTAAATAAACCTAGTATTCAAAACCTCGCAATCACAACTGGGCCTGAAAGAGCCAAACTATTCTCGTGGGAAAAGAGTGCTCAAACGTTTATTGACATAGCCGAGGGAAAGATATGAAAATAGGGATTGATATATCTTCCCTTCAAGGTCTCCATAGAATGAGGGGCATTGGTTATGTAACAAATCATTTTATTAAAAACATCCCCAACCAATCCCCTGACACATTTGTTTTTTATATATATAAAAATGGAAGGAAAATCATTGACAAAGAAATACTCAAAAATATCTCCTTAGAGTCAAGTGACTACGAAGTTAGATGTATGAGTCCACCAAATGACAAAAGAGGTGAATTCACTGGTAGATTAAAATATTTGTTTAAATCATTTTCTAAACCTAAGACTTTAGCAAGCTACATACTTGGCTCGCATAAATATGGTAATGTTAAAGACCTTGACGCTTTCATCCAATTGGACCAAAGTGAACCACTCGCAAGATTACGCAAAGGTGCTAAAAATTATTTTATTGCCTATGATCTTATACCTTATGTGTTAGAAAAAGATTATTTATGGGGATATCACACCGCAAGATTGAACGGTAAGAAAAGACTTGGAGCAATAAAATGTGTCGTTAAACGCTATATGTATATATGGAAATTAAAGATTAACACTAAGAAGGCACATAAGGTTATTGCAATTTCTAAAGCTACAAAATATGACTTTGAAAAAATTTTGAAAGTGCCTTCTAAAAAAATCGAGGTTATAAGCTTGGGAATAGATAACACTAGCGCACAAAACAAGAAAATTAATAGTGACGGCTTGGTTGATCGATATTACTACACTCCCTGGGGGTATATAACAAAAAGAGATTCATTAAAAAATGTAGACTTCCTCCTTTTCGTTGGTGGTGTGGACCCAAGACGAAAATTAGACGATGTTGTCACAGCGTTCAATCACCTTAGAGGGCAGGGTAAAGACATTAAATTGGTATTGTCGGGCGATGTGATGAAAGGGCCACTAGTTATTGACACTGAACCAGTCCGTAAGGCGCTGTTGGACTCATCATATTATGACGATATATATTTTCTCGGTTTCACTAGTGATGAAAAAAGGGATTGGTTATACAGTAAAGCTTTGGCTTTTATTTTCCCTAGTATTTATGAAGGGGTTGGCTTGCCAGTGTTAGAAGCTATGAGATATCATACCCCCGTGATTGCCTACGACAACAAGGCTGTTAGAGAGGTTGCTGGAGATTGTCCAATTTACGCTAACGACCCATTGTCTATAGTTGAAGCAGTTAAAAAGCTACTTAGCTATAAAGAGAAAGAAATAAATAAACTTACTGACAAAGCGTACTATCAATCTTTAAAATACACATGGGGAAAGACAGCCAAATCAATTCTTGAAATTGTTTCGGGGGACAAATCCTAAATACTATTACTATTTAGGCCCGCTTTTTTTATATCGGAACCAATCAACCGTAAGACCATATAGACTCCTCTTGAGTCTATTACTATATCCCACCCCTTTTAAAGACAATTGGTTATCTTGAATAAGTTTTTGGTTTTCATCACGTAGTTTTTGTACTAAATCGAAGTGAACTTGATTTAGCCTTGTCACTTTTTTTAGCTGTCCCATGATGTGGACAATGTTATCGTAATGGTGTTTTTTTAACGATTGGTGTGATAGCTTCACGACAGTATCCGCAAAATTATCTGTTCTGTACCACGATTCTTCTGCAATATAATACTCATTTAAACCGTCTTTAATAAAACATTTGTATTGATTTTTTGTTAATACTTGCCGCCATAAACCTTTACAGTGATTTGATTCGATACATACGACCTCAGGACGATATAAGATCCAATCATTCCCCTTGATAACATCGCTTTCAAACCCTTCTACATCGATTTTGAGAAAATTTATCTTTTTAACATTATTCGATTTGAATACATCTTTTAGGGTTTTTACCTTTACTTTATATTTATTAACCTCGTCTTTTTTAAGGTTACTGACCATGCCTCTATCAAAACTTGAATGGCCTGGCATTGTTTTGTTTTCAAAAAAAGCAAGCTCGCCACTTTTATCACCAATACCGATATTTAGATTTATATCATCTGGCCTATCCTTTTCGAGTAGCCTATATAGTGATGGGATTGGCTCAATATTAATACCCCTCCACCCTTTTTCGTAAAAGATTTTCGTAACCGAATCCATAACTGGGTAGTTTGCTCCTACATCCACATAAAACCCGTTATCTACGTTCAATAATAAAGCGAGAATAATTATATCCTCATTATATTGCGCATAAGACGGAAATGGGTTTAGCAAAATCATAGTAGCCTACTTGGTGATTTAAAAACTTTTTTTACACTCGACAAAAGAGCTGCGATGATAATATCTTCATAATCCTGCACATATACTGTAATTATATCTTTATTTAACATGATTATTTCACCTTCTTTGTTAATAAATCATAGGCCTTTACGATAGACTCCAAGTCCTTTTCATAAGATCTAAACAGTGAATTATTTGAAGAATTTATGGAGGTTTCTATATGAAAATCTTTATCGGCCTCACAAAAAGACGCGACTATAAGACCGTCTCCGCTAAATGACTCCGTGACATTATGCTCTGAGATGATATACCCTCCATGTTTTTTTATCCACCTTAGGCACTGCAGATGTGTAGATGGGGCCCCAGATATTGAATAGTGGTGTGTAGAGACAAACACAAACCTAAGGGACTTCATCCTAATAGCGCCTGTCGCACCCTCTAGTGCCATCATTTCAGACCCCTGAACATCGATATGTAATACTGATAAATTATTAACCTCATATTCTTTCATCAACCCGTCGACAGTCCGAATAATAGTTTTAACAGTACCTCTGTAATCAGAGGAATCCGGTTTGAATGATACGCCTTTTTTATCTAGTGATCCTGCAGCAGACTGAACAAACTCTATATTTAAATTATTTAATTCAGCGTTGTTTTTCCCAACATTAATATTTAACGGATCAGGTTCGCATGCAATAACTAGTGATTTGGGGAAATTTTTTTTAAACCATAATGAATAATAAGACCAAAACGCACCTAATTCAATCATTGAACCAGGATTTTTAAGCCTTTTTAATACCTCATAATAAAGTTTTTCCTCTTGAGGTTCATGGTGCCCTCTTAAATTTAATATTATTTCAGACATCCAAGAACCAAAATATCCTCCACTTTCAACCTTTATGCCATTGTGCATAATCTGGACTTCTTTTTTGTCACATTTTTCAATTTTACCCGCATTCGATACTTTTGGTATGTAATCGGTGTCCCTGCAACTAATGGTCATTTTTACTCTTTGCTTATTATTCATTACGCACGGGTTTTCACTATTTAATATATCTAGAGAATTTTGATAAATATCGTTATTTTTTTTCGAAAGTTTTGTCAATATGTTCATAGTTTAGACCTTTTTTCATTCTTATAAACTACTGTTGGTGAGACAATGTAAGGCGTGTTCGATTGATTATTGATAGAAAAACGAATAACATTACTCCACCAATCATAAGTAGTCACACCATCACTTGACGTAATTGACACCGTTAATAAATATTCGCCACTACTGAATATATTCGCCAAGCCCCATTCTATTTTGTTTATAGTATTATTCTCTACAATATCAGATTTCTTAGTTGAGATTAAACTACTTGTACCGACCACTGGTTCTCCAGCTTGATTCTCAATCAAAAAACCATATATAACATTACTATGGGAGCCACTAGACTCTGACTCTACCATAATAGTTATTTTATCACTTTCAATATTAATTTTGGGGGGGGCTTTATATTGAATCTGGGCATTCCCCCACCGTTGATCTTTTGTGCCTTGCCTAACAATACTTTCATTAAACATTTTTACATATGCCTCTGCTACTTTTTCTGTCGATCCATGGTCTTTAATGACTGAATCATCTACTAATATAACTCTATCGCAATACTCCCTTATAGCCCCCATATCATGACTAACAAAAATTACTGTTTTTTTATCTTTTTTTAACTTTTTAAAGTATTGGAAGCATTTACGTTGAAAATCGGCGTCACCTACGGCCAATACTTCGTCAATTAGCAAAATATCTGATTCGGCTAATATAGTTGCGACCGAAAATGCTAAACGAACTTGCATACCACTACTGTAATTCTTGAGTTTTTGATCCATAAACCGCTCTAATTCCGCGAAATCAACAATTGATGAATATTTTGCATCAACCTCTTTTTCCGAAAAACCCAGTAGCGCCCCGTTAAGATAGGTATTCTCACGTCCTGTTAGTTCTGGGTTAAATCCAACTCCTAATTCGATAAATGGTACAAGTCTACCGTTAACAGACACTTTTCCTTTATTCGGTTGGTAAATGCCAGAGATAATTTTTAAAAGTGTACTTTTGCCGCTGCCATTGCGTCCAACAATACCAAAAAATTCACCTTTTTTAACATCAAAAGATATATTTTTTAACGCATGTTGGATTTCTGTTTTTTTTCTATTTTTGCTAAAAGGATTTACAAAAAGACTTTTAACGCTGTCGGCCTTTTCGTGCGGCAGACTAAAATTCTTTGAGACACTCTTTACACTAATAGCTATTTCGTCTTCCATGTTATATCTCCTCCGCAAAACTAGGTGATTTTTTTCTGAAATAAAACACGCCTACAACAGCGACCACAACCACAATAGTTAACGGTATAAGTCGTGCATAAGTGCTGCCGTAAATCCCAGCAATGGTCAAAGTATCTGATGTAATAACCATATACCGGGCGTCTTGTATTATTTGAGCGATGGGGCTTAGCATCATTAATTTTGCAGCCATAGGGGATATCGCAACAACCAACGCAATTGGGTAAAGGATAGGGGTAGCATAAAAACCAGCCTGTAGGACGACTTCCCATATGTAATTGATATCCCTAAATCGAACATATAGTGCACTAAGAATAAATGCTATAGATAAAGAAAATATAAATAACTCAGTAATCAAAGGGATTAACCACAGAATATTCAACGTAAATGAAACGTTATTGATAACCATAAAAATCGCAATCACTAAAAGATTAACTGCAAGGTTAATCATTGCAGAAAAAGAACCGGAAACGACGACCACATAACGTGGGAAAGATAATTTACGTAGCAAATCGCCCTTTCCCACAATCGCAGACACACCATTAAATGTTACCTCTACAAAATAATTCCAAAAAACAATCCCTAACAGCAAATACACGGCATAATGCGGAACGTCCCCACCGATACGAAGAAAATTAACAAAAACGACATAAAGTACGGCAAAAAGTCCAAGGGGTCTTAACAATGTCCAAATATAGCCAAGGACTGAGCCTTTGTAGCGAATCTTGAAATCAGTTATCACAAGTTGCCTTAGCAAGATAATTGAATAACGATAACGTTGTTTGAGTTTTTCAAAAAATTCCACAGTAGCCCTTATTATAGTGACAATTTCACCTTAAATCAATGTTATACTGAACTAGTGGACAAAGAAAAAGTAGTTATTTCTGGAGTAAATGGTTTTGTCGGCCATCACTTGACCCGAGAATTATACAGTGCGGGTTTATTGGTTGTAGGTATCGGGCAAGAAGCAGTTGTTAATTCTGATATCTCGGATATTGTTAGCGAATACCACCAGGCTAACCTAGTGGAAGAATGGCCAATTATCCCAGACGCCAAAGCTGTTATACACCTTGCCGGACTAGCCGCCGTGTCGCCATCGTTTGAAAAGCCGCAAGTTTATATAAATGCAAATAGTTCGATGGTGACGAACCTTTGTGAATATTATATAAAGCAAGAAAGCCGACCGCGGATTGTTATTATCAGTAGCGGTGCAATATATAGTCCAAATCAACCAATACCAATAAAAGAAAGTGGCGAAATAGGTTTTTCATCACCATACGCTGTCAGCAAAGTGCTGAACGAAAACCAAGTAGCATATTATCGAAACCGTGGATTAGACTGCGTCATAGCTAGGCCTTTCAACCATATAGGTCCGGGACAAGCAAAGGGATTTATTTTGCCAGACTTTTACGGTCGCCTGGCATCAATTGGCAAGGATGAACACACAATAATTACCGGCAACATTGAAACTAGGCGAGATTACACAGATGTTCGAGATATTGCCAGAGCATACAGCAAATTGGCACTAGCGCCAGAATTAAAAGACAGTATTTACAATATCTGTTCAGGCACCAGTTTGTCGGGCGCTGAAATCTTTAATGAGCTAAAGCAAGCTATGGGATTAAAAGATGTGAGCTATAAGATCGACCCTTCGCTTGTAAGACCGACAGATGTTAAAGATATCGTAGGCGACTCACTTCGTTTAAGGAACGAGCTTGGTTGGAATCCAGAAATTGATATTCACCAAACGATTAAAGATTTCGTTAAGTCAAAACAGCGATAATACCTAAAAAGTCTCTGGGAATGCTAGGACAAGAGCTGTAATTAGCGGAGTAGTGTTGAACTTTCCAGCCAGCCTGAGTTCTTTGAGTTTGCTGACGGGAATAAGCTGGACTTCTCCTATCGTTTCGGTAGCTTCATGCCCTATATCAGTGATTTTCTTTGCATTCTTGGCGCGAATCATATAGTTTGTGTGTTGAATTTTAGATGGGTAAACATAAAACTCACCTATTAACTCAAGCTCCGTTGACTCGTACCCTGTTTCTTCGAGTAATTCTCTTGCGGCAGCTTGAATCGGAGTCTCTTCTTTGTCCATCCCACCAGCAGGAAGTGTAAGGATAGTTTCATCAACAGCATACTTATATTCATCAAAAATTATCAAATTGTGTTTTTCGTCGGTTGCAATGACGATAATACCATCAGGAAGCTTAGCAACGCTATAGTCGTTTATTGTTTCCCCGTTCGGAAGACATACGGAATCTTCGTATACCTGCATATGTGGCGTATCGTATATGTAACGGCGTGTTTTTCTTTCCCAGGATTGGTGTTTGTGATTCATGAGTCGATATGCTATATCTTTTCGGACTCAATTGTTAGGTCGTTTTTTACCATTAAAGCAACCAAGCCTTTGAAATCTACTTTTCGCCTCCAACCTAACGCCTTTTCTGCTTTCGAAGGGTCACCGAGCAGTATATCGACCTCTACAGGACGCATAAAGGCTGGGTTTTGTTTTACGTATGGATGCCAGTCATCAATCCCAATCTGATTAAAGGCTTCTGTTAAGAAATCTTCGATTGAATGCGTCTCGCCCGTCGCAAGAACATAATCGTCCGGTTTTTTTTGCTGTAACATTCGCCACATACCTTCTACATAATCACCAGCATAACCCCAATCACGCTTTGGCCATAGGTCACCTAGTTCAATATGGTCTTGAAGACCAAGTTTAATTCGCGCTACGGCCTTGGTTATTTTACGTGTGACGAATTCATCGCCGCGACGCTCACCTTCGTGGTTGAATAGAATGCCGGACACAGCAAACATCTTGTAACTTTCTCGGTAGTTTTTAGTAATCCAGAAACCATATAGCTTTGCTACACCATATGGACTTCGAGGATGGAACAACGCTTCTTCGTTATATCCCTTTTCCGGACGATTATAGTCCAGGCCACCGAACATTTCGGAAGTAGACGCTTGGTAAAAGCGAACTTTATTTTTGGGGTCGGTCAAACGAATAGCCTCTAGCATATTGAGAACGCCCTTACCAGTAACATCTGCGGTCAACTGAGGGTTCTTAAATGAATAACCAACATGACTAATAGCAGCAAGATTGTAAACCTCATCTGGTTTTGCAGCTGTCATGGCACGAACCAATGACGATTGGTCTGTCAAATCGGCCTCAATCAAAGTTACGTATGGAAATTCTGCAGCCACTTTTTCGCGTTTTGGATTATGTTGTCCTCGAATAACTCCAAACACTTCGTAATCCTTGTCGTGAAGGAGTTTTGCAAGGTGTCCACCGTCTTGGCCGGTAATACCAGTAATTAATGCTCGTTTTTTTATAGTCATTTAAAATATCTCCTCCAAATTAGGTCTAGTAATTGTAATTGATATTATACCATCTCTATCGCGAATAGTCGTCGGCTAGTCGGACAATATCATCTTCACTAGAAAGATTTTGAGAGTCTGTATGTTGCCATATTTCAGTAACTAATGTGTATGCAGCCGCACGGCCGATAAGTCGGTGGCGTTCTTGTGCCGCAAACTGTACTGTTTCACCAGCGCACACGGATTGGACACCTTCCTCTTGATCCGTCAGACTTTTATCGTAAAGTCCGTCGGTCAAGAACGCCCACCGTTCAGCTCGCAAGTTATGGTATTGCCAACTTAATCTTTGGCTCGGTGACACAACTAAGATTTTGGGGCTTAATTCGGCATCGTCGTTACCTAATTTTGCCTCAGATAGGGTTATTTCTGGGAAAAATTCCTCAACAAATAAATCTGCTTCATCATTTGAAAATCTTATGTAAGCGCCCCACGGTTTTTTATCATTCCGCTCAACCACCGTGAAGCCATGATCGGTCATTTGATTTTCAATTCCGTCAACTAATAGTGGCTTACTAGTTGATTCGCTAGTATCAATTTTTGATAATTCACTAATTAATTCTGACATGATGTTTTCTGATTATAACATTGTGATTTTCCACCGTCAAAGGTGCTTGGATGGCGTTTATATTAGGGCTTAAGAAGTTGGGTGAACGGTGGCAGATTCAAAAAAACAAACGCGTTTCAACAAAATACATCAAAAGTATGCTGTGGAATGATTTACCACCAGACCAAACTGGACTTCGCAAAATGCGTAAGATGTTTACCGATAAGCAGTAGGTGGTATTTAGTAGATAGTAGATGGTAACTTATTTACATGAATTCATGTAAATAAGACTACTATTGCGCTCACGCATGAATTTTATCAAGATCGACACCAGCTTTGTCGGCTAGAACTTGGATATATCGCTCTAATCGATTGATTTTATGACTCATTGCGGCCATCTCTTGTGCATAAGTTTCAAGTTTACCGGCATATCCGTCAATAATATTAGTTAGGCCATCAAAGCGTTTATCAAAACGTTCTTCAAGGTTATCAATGCGATTGTCAACCTTGTTAAAGCGATTGTCGACTTGCTGAATAAATGTTTGCATTACATCTAAAATTTCGCCAGTTGACTTACTAACGATTGCTTTAACGTCATTTTTTGTTGCATAGTCGGTCATGACTTAATTATAGCACTATTCTATTCGTCGTATAACAAAAATTTGAAAGTATTTTTTAATGCATATTTAAGTTATTGTTATATTGTTCGAGTTTCTTCGAGTTATCTGTGATTAAGGCAACGCGTTAAAGAAGCTGGGTGTTATACTAGTACTGATGAAAAAAATCAGCATATTAATCCCCACCTACAACGAAGAGGAAGTTTTAGAACACCTATATCAACGCCTAGGTAAACTTGCCAATGACAATAAGTCATATGATTTTGAATTTTTATTTTCTGATGACGGCAGCAAGGATAAGACCCTCGAGATAATCAAGGAATACGCCGAAAAAGACGATCGTGTTAAATATGTCAGTCTGTCGCGCAATTTCGGCAAAGAAATTGGCATGATTGCCGGACTGGATTATGCAACTGGCGATGCCACCGTAATTATTGACGCTGATTTGCAAGATCCGCCAGAGCTAATCCCTAAAATGATTAAATATTGGGAAAATGGATATGATGATGTCTATGCCAAACGCAACAGTCGCGAGGGTGAAACTTGGATAAAAACCCTGACGGCCAACGCCTATTATTGGCTGCTGGGGAAAATGACCCAAGGACAACTTATCAAAATCCCACGAAATACTGGCGATTTTCGTCTGCTTGATAAGCGCTGCGTCGAAGCCCTAAAACAAATGCGCGAATCAGAGCGCTATACCAAAGGCATGTTTAGTTGGATTGGTTATCGTAAAAAAGAAATCACTTTTGACCGTGACCCCCGTGCAGCTGGTGAAGTAAAACAAAATTATCGAAAGCTCATCAACCTGGCAATTGACGGAATTACATCTTTTTCGACAACACCACTTAGATTATCATCGCTTTTCGGTCTGATTGTTTCGGTCGTGGCGTTTATTTATGTTGTATATATTGTTTTCAAGGCCGCTTTTTTTGGAGACCCAGTCGCTGGCTATCCGTCCATGATGGCCGTAATGCTATTTTTGGGCGGTGTACAGTTACTTTCACTAGGCGTAATCGGTGAATATGTCGGTCGCATTTTCAAAGAAGTCAAAAACCGTCCGCTTTACTATATTGAGGAAAGTAACATTAGTGAAAAACCTAGCAAAAAAACACGTTGAAAAAATACGTTTTGGGGTAGTCGGCATCGCCAGCACTGCGATTGATTTTGGCGTCCTTTTCACCTTGGTTGTCCTTGGATTTCCTGCAATTGCCAGCAACTTTGTATCAACCTCGGTTGCAATGGTTTTCAGCTTTTTCACAAACAAATCGTACACTTTTAAAGTTACCAGCAGCACCAAAAGGCACTTTGTATATTTTGTAATCATTACCGTTTTTGGGCTTTGGGTAATCCAGCCCATCATCATTCAGGGTTGGACCCTGATACTAGGTCCGTGGTTTACCGACAGCTGTCCGGTAAGTTTAATTGGCGATTTGCTTGGACCATGGTTCAAGCCGGCATATTTGGTTCTTTTAATTAGTAAGTGTTTGGCGACTGCCGCCTCTTTGGTTTGGAATTACTTACTTTATCGTAAATTTGTTTTCATAAAAAACTAAGCATAACCACAAATTAGACGCTATGTGTACAATATGCTATCGTGATAGTAAGTAGCAAACAAAAAGGAGGTTTTACGGTGTCCCTTGAACTAATGGCGAAAAATGAGGAAAAGTCAGAATTAACACCACATGAAACACTAGTAAAAGACTTAAGGGAGCAGTTTGAAACTGATTTGTTGGATTTGGGTGTTGTACATGAAATCCCACAACCCAAAAACCCGGATCAGACCATGGCATCTCACCCAGATCAAAGGTCTGGTGTCTTTCAAGATTTAAGAGCGGTTGTAAAAACCGGCCAGGAAATGTTTTTTGTAATTGATGCATCAATTAGGGTTAGTGTTGACCTTGATGGCTTTAGACGACCAAGTTATGTGAACAGCACCTTGTTTGCCAAACAAGTTCCTGGTGAAACTGCCCAGATTTTAGATTTTTCCAGACAACAAATCGATTTTGAGCAACGAGATATACCACGACACCTTAAGAAAAAAGTGGTTAGCCGTGACGCAGAATTCATTGTTGCACAAGGCGAAGATGGTGTATTTGGAATATTAAACGAGAATCCAGCCGAACCAATAGAAGTTTTCAAACAAAAACTCTCTAGTGGTTCAGACGAGGAACCAAGTAAACTTATTTTGAGAGGTGATGATGCCTGGTGTGTCCATTCTAAACAAGTTTTTGGTGCCATTAAACAATCGATAATTGGCTAGCAACAGACCGCAAGATAATTATCTGATGATATACTAATATTAATGCGATATATTGCAATTGATGCCAGGATTATTAACAGCTCGACGGGAATGTACGTCGAACGTATCCTTCATTACCTGCAACAAATCGACAAAACCACAAAATACACGGTTTTAGTACGAGCCAAAGACAAAGATTTTTGGAAACCCAAAAATGATAATTTCAAAGTTATGGTTGCCGATTTTGACAACTATTCATTCGCCGAACAGTTTGGCTTTAAAAAATTCCTAGACAAACTATCACCAGACTTGGTTCATTTCTGTATGCCTCAGCAACCAATTTTATACAAGGGTATCCATATCACCACGTTCCATGATTTGACACTTTTAAAAACATATAATTCCGATAAAAACTGGCTAGTTTTCCACATCAAACAACTGGTCGGGAAGTTTGTTTTTAGATACGTGTTAAAAACTAGCAAGTATGTTTTGGTGCCTACCAGATATACGAAAAATGAGATATTGAAGTTTTCGAAAGTCTCTGCGGATAAAATTGCGGTTACACCCGAAGCAGCGGAGGTTTCAATCGGTGAAATCGTCCCATACAAACACCCATACGATAAATTTATTATGTACGTCGGACAACAAAGCGATTATAAAAATATAAAGGGGCTGGGGGATGCTCATCAAAAACTACTTCAAAAATATCCCGACCTTGGATTAATTCTGGTTGGCAGATTGAACGCAAGTGCGAAAATTAATCAAAATTATTTTACCAACAAAGGATATAAAAATATCTTGTTTACCGACTTTTTATCAACACCTCAGCGTGACTGGCTTTATAAAAATGCAGCCGCTTATGTATTTCCGTCACTAATGGAAGGGTTTGGTTTGCCGGGGCTCGAAGCGATGGGATATGGGGCTCCAGTCGTCAGTAGCAACGCCACATGCCTTCCCGAGGTCTATGATGATGCAGCCCACTATTTCGACCCAAACAGCATAGACGACATGACAAGGGCTATAGACGAGGTTTTATCCGATGATAGTCTACGAAATAACTTGGTTTCAGAAGGCTATAAACAAATTGCTAAATATTCATGGCAACGAACAGCCAAACAAACCCATAGTGTTTATGTAGATGCTATCAGAAACTATGCAGAGCATTAGTTTCGCCATTGGAATTTAGCTACTGGAATATGGCAAAACTCAAGTCCGCGCTAACAGCCAATAGCTATATTCTATATTCTATATTCCATTTGCCAGCTATGAGCCAGATTGAGCAATTGTAAGTTTACGATCAAATCCTTCGCCCTCGGAGAAGGTTTGGATGTCACCATATTCACTGGCGACTTTATGGACAATTCGCCTATCAGCCGCATTCATACTGACAATTTTTGAGTCGCCTGTTTTTTTGACTTCTTCGATCCATTCACGAGCTTGTACCGCGACGCGATCAGCTCGTTGTCTTTTGTAATCAGCAATATCAATATTTATGCGTGTCAGCAGAGCGTCTTTGCTGCGTAGAACAGTTGAAACAATATACTGAAGACTTCGAAGGGTTTCGGCATTTCGTCCAATCAAAAGACTATTTAACTCATTTGATGGGACGGATAATTCAATAACGTCTTCGTCACATGTTGATGAAACTGTCAGGTTTGCCCCAAAAAAAGATAGTAAGTCTTCGAGATATTTTTGTGCAAATTGAACTGATTCTTCTTTGTTCATCCCGTTAGAATTCCTTCCATCGTATAAGATTATTTAAACTGGTATTTGGTTTTTTATTTGTTCGTATTCTAACGGGATTCATTATTATTTCTCCTTTTTACTACTCTCCCATGAGGCTGTATCTTTGGCCTTGATACGAATAATCTGGGCTGACTGTGCTTCTTTGGCTCGTGCCTTGGCGGTCGCTTTTTTATGATGCACAACTGGTGCCTCATCGGCAATCTCTATCATTTCATCGGTGTCTTCTTTTAGAATTTTCCCCTGTTGGAAAACAGCTACTAGATTAGAAACAGTATAATAAAGCGCTATCGCCCCGGGCAAATTAACCATAATAAAGAACATCATAATTGGCAAAAATTTTGTCATTGATCCCATCATAATCGAGTTCATCTCGCCCTTATCGGCTTCTTTGCCGTCAGATGCTTCTTTCATAATATCGCGCAGACGTTTGCCTGTTTTGTTTTTAGGAGAAATTTGTTTAGCCATAATATATTGCGTTGCTGCCGCCCCAATGGCCAAAATAAGCAAAACTACGTTGATATTAAATGGATTTGCCGAAAAAGCGTTTTGTGTTAGGCTTAAAAATCCGAGAAACATTTCGTTGAAGTGATCCGGATGAGATATAAGATCTTGGACTGGGTCTAGAACCTTCATGAAACCATATGTATATTGATCAAGTTTATCCCTGTGAAGTGTGAATATTTGAATCACTTGATAAAGCGCGATAAAAATTGGCAATTGAATCAAAAGCACTAAAATCGAACGGAATGGGCTGATGTCATGCTTTTTGTAAAGCTCCATCATTCGAACACCTTCGAGTTGCTTGTTGCCTTTTGTCTCTTTTTTGATTTTGGCAAGCTCGGGTTGCATTTTTTGCATAGCCTTGGTTTGATGTAGTTGTTTTTTAACTAGTGGCCACATCGCGAATCTAACAAGGATTGTGAAAATTATTACGGCAACACCAAAGTCGCCGCCTGGTATCAAGCTGTAAATTCCAATCAACAGATTAAAAATTGGTTGTACAATAAAGATTTGAAAAATATCCACAGGTGTAAAAACTCCGAAACGGCACTAATATTATTAGCCCATTATAACAGTTTATACTTATTTTGGTACGGCTTTTATTTACTTTTGTATGCCTGCTTGATGAAAAAGTTGATTTATTAATTGGATGGTTTCTTGATGTGTTAGATTGATAAAATCACTAGACGTAACAATAATCGCGATGTCATAAACGCCATTTAGCTCTGGTATTTTAGTGCGTATACATTCGTACAATCGTCTTCGTATCAGGTTGCGGCGTACGGCACTTTTTAAAGTTTTTTTACTAACGACCACTGCAAACCGTGAGTCTTTGCGATGCTTGTTTGAAACATACTTAATAGTTACCGAGCGCAGACGGATGGCCTGCCCTTTTTTATAAACATAACCTAAGCTACTGTGTCCATGAAATCGATTTTTAAAAGGAATCATTTGTATATAATTATACCTTATAAATCGATGAAATCATGGTAGTATGTACCTATGAAGGCAAGTGTTGAAACAGGAGCTAGAAAAACAGACCGTCTGCCTCAGTCTGAGTCCGAGTGGTTAGCAACAGGAATGTTTACACCTGAAACAATTGAGGATGGCGATTACCGAAT
>CAZHFQ010000002.1:0-44382 GCA_964531915.1 uncultured Saccharimonas sp. (SeqCode)
TTCAGTACAGCCGCTGATGGTCAATCACAAGTTGAAATTCATGTTACCCAAGGTGAGCGCGGGATGGCGACTGATAATAAATCATTAGGTCGGTTCGGCCTAGATGGGATTGCTCCTGCTCCGCGCGGTGTTCCACAGATTGAAGTCACATTCAATATCGATGCCAACGGTATTTTGAATGTTTCTGCAAAGGATAAAGGAACTGGAAAAGAACAAAGTATCGTTATATCTAACAGTGGTAATTTAAGTAAAGACGACATTGAAAAAGCTCAAAAAGAAGCTGAGGCTCATGCTGATGAAGACAAGAAAAAGCGTGAACTAATTGATGCTCGAAACGGTCTTGAGGGCGCTATCTACGCAGCCGAAAAGATGCCTGATGAATTCAAAGACAAAATTAGCGATGATGATAAAAAAGTGATCGCTGACGCTGTTGAGGAGGCCAAAAAGCATCAAACAAGTGAAGATAAAGAGGAGCTTACGGATGCTGCCAAAGCTCTAAATGACGCTATCATGCCAATCGGTGCCAAGATGTACGAAGCTGCGGCAAAAGAAAAAACAGATGAGCCAAAAGGAAAAGATAAAAAATCAGACGACAAATCCGCCGACGGCGAAGAACCAGTCGAAGGTGAAGTTGTTGACGAAAAAAAGAAAAAATAAAAGATTTTTCTTAACAATAAAGAGCTGTCTAAAAAAACAGCTCTTTTTGTAATATACTAGTTTTATGTTATAATCGTATGAAGCACGACCGTGAGGTGGTGTTGTACCTCACTACAAATCTATTCATCATACTCTGGAAAATGGAGGGTTGCATGACTACTTTCTTGCGTAAATTCTGGTCAGGTTGGTCGCAGTTCTGGTCGCAGTTCTGGTTGCAGTTTTGGCCTGAGTTCAAGAAGGATTGGTGGCATGGTCCCAATCTGATTACAGAATTCCGGCTGCTGGCCACGCCAGTGGCGGCAATTCTGTACCTAGCTAGCCCAGACAGATTTCACATGGTCGCCTTTTGGGTTATCGTCGGCGTCGCCTTGACAGACAAGCTTGACGGGTCGCTGGCGAGGTTTCTCAAAAAGCATAAAAGAAAAGGCGTGACAGTACTCGGGACATTTCTTGACGCAGCCGTGGACAAGGTTTTCATCGTGGCGTCACTTGTCCCGTTGTGTATTGTCAACCCTTGGATTTGGGCACCGACAATTATAATCGCTGTCCGCGAGATTTACGTGTTTGTCTATCTGAGGCGTGCCAAGAACCGAGGGGAAGACGTCGCCGTCGTATACAGTGGCAAAGTCAAGATGGTGGCTCAATGTGTGATGGTAGCGGCTCTGTATACGATGCCGTTCGCCAATGATTTTCACCTGCTAATCGTAGTGTTCTCCGTTATCGTAGCGGTCGTTCTGACAGTACTAACGGGGTACGATTACTATGTGGCCTTCAAGGACGCGAAGCAAGGTCAAGCGCAAGTGTCGCAGTAAGAGGCGTAGTGAGGACGCGGTCGGGGGTAATCCCCCCGACCGCATCTTCAACGGAAAATTATTAACTTAACATGCACAATAATCATTATTTTACAAATATTATATGGTTAAGCGAAAGCGATTTTATCCGAAAGAAATGTACCTGCGGATACATTGAAAGAGGAAAAATTGTTTGCAGTCAGCCAGATATTGTTTGGAGATTGATGATTATTGTGCATGTTAAGTTATTTAGCACTCTTGTAATAAGAGTGCTAATTTTATACAATAGTATTAAATGACAAAACGCGATTATTACCCACACACCAACAGCTTGATACTCCGTAATCTGATTACAGACTACTTCGTTCAGGTTTTGGTGAGGGGCAGGTAAATGGGGTTAGAATGAGCAAAAGAGACTACTATGAGGTATTAGGGGTTTCCAAGAACGCCTCGGATGATGAGATAAAAAAAGCTTACCGTAAGGCTGCTGTTAAATACCATCCGGATAAAGACGGTGGGGATGAGATAAAATTCAAAGAAGCTGGCGAAGCCTATGAAGTGCTCCGCGACAGTCAAAAGCGCCAACGCTATGATCAATTCGGTCATGCCGGTGTTGGTGGAAATGGCGGTGGTGGGGCATCGGCTGGTAACCCGTTTGGTGGATTTGGTGGCTTTAATAGTCAAAATATCAATTTTGATTTTGGCGATGGCGGACTAGGTGATATTTTTGGTCAATTTTTTGGCGGTGGTAACGGTAGGGCTCAGGGTCCAAGACGAGGTCAAGATGTAGAAGTATCGTTACAGCTAACTTTTGAAGAAGCAGTTTTTGGGGTAGAGGAAAAAATCCAACTTGAGATGGACGATGAATGCTCGCATTGTCATGGTACGACGGTCGAGCCTGGGTACGATTTGAAGACCTGTCCAACCTGCAAAGGGGCTGGCCAGATAAATCGTGCTATGAACACAATTTTTGGACCCATACAACAAACTGTAACTTGTGATACATGTGGAGGACGTGGCAAGGTACCAGAAAAAGT
The DNA here is from genome assembly GCA_964531915.1 of uncultured Saccharimonas sp. (SeqCode). Taxonomy (GTDB): domain Bacteria; phylum Patescibacteriota; class Saccharimonadia; order Saccharimonadales; family Saccharimonadaceae; genus UBA1547. Next base: position 2,486 of record CAZHFQ010000002.1, read on the forward strand.
CTGTACGGTTTGTCGTGGTAAGGGTGTCGAACGTCGTAAACGTACAATTAATCTGAAAATCCCTGCAGGGATTGATGACGGCGCGACTATCCGTTTGCGCGAACACGGTGAAGCTATCGGTAATGGCCAAAAAGGTGATTTGTATGTCCATATTCGCGTCAAAGCCCACAAGCATTTTACACGCGAAGGTGATATTATCTTGTCCGAGCAACACATTGGCATGATTGATGCAACGCTTGGAACCGAAATTGACGTAAATACGGTTGACGGCAAAGTTCGTATGAAAGTGCCTTCAGGAACCCAATCTGGAACCGATTTCAAATTATCCAGTCACGGTGTTCCTCATATGCGCAGTGACAGGCGTGGTTCTCACATCGTCAGTATTATAGTTGATATCCCGACCAAACTATCCAAAAAACAGAAAGAATTGCTAGAAGAGTTCGAAGAAAACAAAAAACGGAGCATTTTCTAGTTCAATAGAATCGATTTCATATTTGCCAAAACATCTATGTATTCTGTTGGTACGCGGTGATTGGGTTCAAAGTCTTGTATGAAGTTTTTGACATCATCTTTCGTGATATTTTTGGTATGATCGTAAAACTCTTGTTTTAAGTAGTCTGAAAGTTCGATGTTAGGATTATCCAGTATCATTTTTGCCGCTATTTGACATTCCTCGAGCGTACCGACACAATCGAACGGTTTTGTCAGCTTAGGGTCTACAATAGCAGCTATATGGTTCTGTAGTTCAGGCAAATTTATACTATCGACACCCCAGACTTCTTGTGCCATCTTGGGTGAGATTGCATTGAAAGCGAGAACGATAAATGCGCACTTTGGGCATCGCATACACCAAAGATTGTTCTTGTTGGTTTTGTTGCAACTGACAAAATTTTTATAGAAGTCTGGTATTTCGTGGAAAATCTTGACAATTTGTAATTCATGCAGAGGTCTCAATAGGCTAAAATATCTAACATCTATACCTTGTTTGGTAAGTAAAGTTGAAAAATCGTTCTCAAATTCAAGAGTCTTTGTATATTGATGATTTATTTCTACGCCATCAACAATCAAGTTTGCTTCATTGGCCGATGTTTCGTTAGATGCAATAACGTCCTTTTTACCAAGCAAATAGGCGGTTAGAATTGCGGTAACTGCGATAATCGCGCTAGATGGTTTGTGTCCTTTGTATTTTTTTACCACGCTTTCTAGGTTCATCTGCCTATTGAAAATATACGGTGTTTTTTGTATCGCCCTGGCTGCGAGCGCGTGTGGTATAGTGCCTCCTCTTTGGTATAAATCGTACTCAATTTGCGCTTTATCTAATAAATAGGAACTTGTCAGACCGTCCTTGCCGCCGCCATTTAATAAAATCCTACCTCTAAGGTCTTTTTTATCTTTTACAAGAGCAATATCGACAATTCGTGATGGAGTAATTTTGGTCTTGGTGGCAATGGGGATATTGTTTACGTAGCGGAACTCAGCCATCCCGTTATCGATTAATTTTTCAAAAAAGCAGATCTCGTCATTGGAAAGTCCAAAATCAGTCTTAATCTCATCTGGGTATTCAATATTAAAGAAAAGAGTTGCATAAACAATAGACAGCCAATTGACCATGATATTAACAGCGGAGTCATCCGTTTGAATGTCTACCGGCGGGCAAAAGGCTGTAGGGTAATCTTTGCCATTGAAGCTGTAAGTAATAGCAATTTTCTCTGTTTCAAGAATTGGTTTATGAATGGTAAGTTTCATCCGTGCAAGTATACACTATACATTGTAAAATATCAATAAGTATGTTATAGTATAATAATGTCATACAGTGAAAATTTCGACTCTCTTGCAGCTCTTCAATTCCGCAATGTTGAAAAATACGGCCCTAATATATATGGGAACGATTTACTAAAGTCGGAGTTGGGCAGGATTGGCGTTGGCACTGTAATTATTCCGAATACGGCCGCTTATAATCTCGAACAGGATACGGTTTTAGCCCATCCAACTTACGGATATGGCCAAATACAGATGGAAGAAGCAAGAGAATTCCCGCTTAAAAAGGGAGGTATTGACGTGATTCGCTCCAGAATACTGACCCCAGCTGATATCGAAAATAAAATACCTGTCATTAACGGCCCCAGCATAAGAAAAATAGGAGCTAGCAAATGGGCTCAATATGAGTTGGTGCCGGAATATGAGCCAAAGACTGTGGCAATAGAAGCTAATCAAGCCCCCGACCAGAAATTATTTGACGAACTTAGAGGGGATTTGTTGGTTGTAAAAGCCGATATGTCCGCACTCTCCAATTTCATGAAGGTATGTGCTCGTTCGGAGGCTGTAAACGCAATTTATACTATGAGGGAAGAGTTTTCTGCCTTTGAAAAAAAGAAAGACAAAATTCGTAAGAACAATAAGATAGTGATTCAAGAGTTTGTCCCCGGACTTGCTTGGGATGAGCTACGAGGTATCGATGAAAACAACCGGCAAATCCTAGCAAGTGCAAAAACGACTGAACTGCGTATATATTGTTTTGTAGATCGTGCCAGAAATATTCCAATTGATGAAAGATTTTGTGCAACCGGACGGTCGTTCGGCTCTAATTATGATGATAAGTGGGTTAGTGTAGACCAAGGCAGCGTACCCAAAGAAGCTTGGGGAATCGCGGACACAGTTTCCGACAGACTACTTTCTAAAACCAATATGCCCGGTGGATTTTTTGCGATTGATTTAATTAAAGGCAAGTCACCCGACGATGCGACCGAACGTCTATATGTACGCGAGATTAATACTCGAGACCCACAAATGGTTGAGTCAAATGAAAACGCTCATGATTCTGCTATGCAGAACCGTCTTTTGGCCAAATCTATGTCAGCTATGACGAAGTCATAAGGTATAATTATGGCTGGCAGTAAAAGTACGGAAGGAAATAGTGAATGAAAAAAATTTTGATAGTTGTTGCGGTTGACTCTAACAGAACCGATCATATGAACTGGTTGCCTCTTCGTGACGCCATTCACCAGAAAATCGGGGGTAAATTGACCGTCGATATGACTTCTTTAAATAATCTAGTGTTCGACATCTCGAATGACGAGTGCGCAGTAATGGATATGTTATCTGGCAAAAACATTGATGAATATGATTCCGTTGTTATTAGAAATGTTGGTAAAACCCCCGAATTAGGCATCACTTTGGCAAATTATTTGGCAATGAAAAAAATATCCTTTACGGACAGCTATCTCGAAACTCGCGGAGCAGGTAAATTGGCCTGTGCAATGCTACGCCGACGATACGATATACCTACGCCTAGGACGATTTATACCAGTGTAAAGCATTTCGGAAATTATATTGACACCGGAGCTCTTAATTTTCCGTTCGTCTTAAAGGAAGACAATGGGAAAAAAGGACGCAATAACTATTTAATTAAATCCAAATCAGAGCTACTCGAAAAACTAGAGACTCAGCCGGACGTGACTTTTATTGCACAGGAATTCATTGAAAATGACGGCGATTATCGTGCACTAGTTATGGGTGGAGAAATTGCCGTCGTGATTAAACGGGTTGCCACATCAAAAGATACGCACATCAATAACACCTCACAGGGTGGAATTGCCCAGCTTGAGTCCCCTAGTGTATTTTCAAAAGAACTACAGGCAGAGATTCTAAAAGCCGTGGAGGTAGAGGGTCTTGAAGTTTCTGGGGTTGATATCATATTCGATAAGCACTCTAATGAACACTATTTTCTGGAGGTTAACAGAGCGCCGCAAATTGCAACTGGTGCATATTACGACGAGAAGATCGTCGCCTATGCCGAGTTTATTACTAGGATGGCGCAACCTAAAAAATAAGCATCCAACAGATTAAAATAATTGCAAATATTTCAGAATTATGTTATTATTATTGGATGAAAAACCTTGAGCTTATTGGTCGTGCTGAGAAAGTTAGCTTTCCTCAGCTTTCGGCTATTAAGGTACCGGCGAAAATTGATACAGGAGCTGATGCTAGCAGTATTTGGGCGCACAGCATCAAGAAAAAATGTGGCAATCTGGAGGTTATTTTTTTCGGTTTAAAGTCAGATTTCTATACTGGTGAAATCCATAAATTTTTACCAAACGAATATACCATAACCCGCGTTTCTAACTCTTTTGGACACAGGGAAATTAGGTACAAGGTTAAATTGAAAATATCAATAAAAGGCAGGCTTATAAATGGCACCTTTACACTCGCCGACAGAAGCTTTAAACTATATCCAATACTGATTGGCCGTAGTCTGATTAAGCATAAATTTCTAGTTGATGTGACAAAAGGTAGTCCCTTGGTTGTAGAGGAAAAAGCCAGGAAAGCCTCCCTGAAAGAAGAAATTATTAATCTTAATAGGAAAGAACGGTCATGAAAATAGCTATTTTATCCAAGGGCGCAGCTAATTATACAACAAAACGCCTAAAAGAGGTTGCGCTGGAGCGTGGCCATGATATCAAGATTATTAATTATGCCAAGTGTTATATATCGGTTGAAAAAGAACAATTGATTATTAGGTACAAAGGGAAATCGCTGGGGCATTTTGATGCGATTATCCCCCGTATCGCTCAAAGTTACACTAAATATGGCACGGCTGTAGCCCGACAATTCGAAAGTCAGGGATCATATACGACCGCCAGTTCGATAGCAATTACCCGTTCACGCGACAAACTTAGAGCTTATCAGATATTAGCAAAAGCTGGTGTAGCTATCCCAAAAACTGTGTACGTTAGAGAAACGGCGAACTTTGAAGATGTTGTGTCATTGGCTGGTGGCACGCCGTTAATCATCAAAGTGGCGAGAGGGACGCACGGTAATGGTGTGGTTTTGGCAGAAACACCTAAAGCTGCCAAGGCTGTAATGCAAGCTTTTTACGTTGAAGGTGTTAATTTTTTGGTGCAGGAATTTGTCAAGGAATCAGCTGGTGAGGATATCCGTGCGTTAGTGGTTGGCAGCCGTGTGGTTGCGAGTATAAAAAGACAAAGCCTTGACGATGATTTTTGTAGCAATACCCATCAGGGCGGTTTTGGCCAACCCGTAAAAATGACTGACGAAGAAAAGAAAACTGCCGTAAAAGCTGCCAAGGCTATGGGGTTGCCTATATGTGGGGTTGATATGATGCGTAGTGAGCGTGGACCACTAGTGTTGGAGGTTAACTCATCGGCAAGCATAAAAACTCCCGAGTTAATTACAAAGCGGGATGTAGCAACGCAAATCATTGAATACGTAGAAATTAACGCCAAACGTCGCAATAAAAAAGATAAAGTCGGTGCGTAGGCAGTAGTACTGTTATATTGCATATAACACTGGGTCGTCTCGGAAAGATAAACACATTTATCGTTCTCTCGTCTCGCCAGTGTTATAATATGCTTATGATATTTCATAGGCAGTCTAAGTCAGGCAATTTAAGTACGACATTGATAATTTCTGGAGTTTTGTTGGTTATTGGTGTAACATTTTTAATTTTTATTTTTCCAAATATGATTAGACCAGCAACAAATATATATATTGGGGACGGGATATTTCGCACTAAGCTTGCCCTTGATGAAAATGCCAGAACTAAGGGACTATCGGGCGTAAAGCAAATTGACGCTGACGAGGCGCTTTTGATGGCATTCCCATCTGAAGGCAAGTGGTCAATTTGGATGAAAGATATGCTTTTCCCAATCGATATTGTTTGGTTGAATAAAGACAAAAAAGTTATATATATTGTAAAAAACGCTTCTCCCGAAGACTCAATATCTCTATCGCACGAGCCGACGAGCCCCGCTAAATATGTCGTTGAACTTCCCGCCGGTACTGTGGATAATAAGGCGATATCCGTAAAGAGCTTGGCGATTTTTCAAATTAATTCTGAGGACATAAAGTAATGGAAATAATTGTTATTTATTTGATTATTGCAATCGCGTTGTTTATAGCCGCATTTATTACAAAAAGGCGATTTGGGTTACTGGGACTTGCCTTGGCGGCCGGCTCAATATTAAGTGGTATTTGGGGGTATGACGCTGGACTAGTTGCAAGTTTAGTAGGGGTTCCATCAAATGCATACACTACCGCTGCCTTATCGGTTTTGATAATACTTCTACCAGCCGTTATACTATTATTCCATGGTACTAAATATAAAAACTTGATTGGCAGAATTGTTGGGGCGACATTATTCACTCTGCTGGCTACTGCATTTTTAATTGAGCCACTTTCGCATATAATGATGCCGCAAGGCTTTGGTGTAGAGGTTTTTAAGTGGTTGACAGATAATCAGAAAATGATTATAGGTTTTGGATTAATCTTGGCTGTGGTTGATTTATTTTTGACGAAGCCAATACATTTATTAGGAAAACACCACAAACATTGACAAACCACCCCTATTAATGGTATATTTTCCAAGTGTCGTAAAACACTTGGATCGTGTCGTGTGACGCGGTTGTGTATACCATTTAATAATTTGGGACCATAGCTCAGCTGGTTAGAGCACCTGCCTTTTAAGCAGGGTGTCGTGAGTTCAAGTCTCACTGGTCCCTCCAAATAAAATATACCAACCGTAAGGCTGGTATATTTTATTTGGTCGCCTCAGCGAAGCCTGAACTCACGACATAGATTTTGCCTCGGCAAAATATACAAATCGTGAGGTCGCGTAGCGAATGACGCGAAAAAGTGTTTACATTTTTTCGCAAATGAACGAAGGAGCGGAATTCGCTTTACAGCGAATGGAGCGATAGTCTCACAATTAAAAATCAGCAATACTTAAGCTTCTGATATACTTAACTAATGCATTGGTGGGTTCTAAAACATAAAATTCATATTTCATGGTTAATCGCAATTGGGTGCATAGGAATATTTATTGGAATTTTTTCAGCAAAATATTTTTATAGTTTGTATTCTTCGTCATTTTTTACTTTAATTACAGCATTTTTGTTTATTATTGTTGTTTTATGGAAAAAATATATATACTTGATCCCCTTTTTAATAATTGGCTGTGTGCTGTTGGGATTGTTTAGAGGCTCAATATTACAAATTGAATTGACTCGTATGCAGCCCTTGTATGGGAAGTCGATTTCTATTTTTGGGATAGTGTCTGATGACATTGACATCAGTGCCTCGGGTCAAATTGTGATTCGATTAGGAGATTTAGTCATAGGCGAAGAATCGCTTCCAGGCACATTATGGGTAACATCAACCGAGCAGTCTGACATAAAAAGAGGCGACAAGTTGATAGTACGTGGGGCGCTTAAAAAAGGTTTTGGGACATTTTCGGGCACAATGTATTTTGCAACTATCGATAAAATAATTCATCCAAATCCCGGGGATATTGCTCGAATGGCTCGAGATTGGTTTTCAAATTTAATACGGTGGGCGATACCAGAGCCCGAGGCAAGTTTGGGAATAGGTTTTTTAGTCGGTCAACGCAGGGCTTTACCATCCGACTTAATATCTGCACTGAAACTCGTAGGGTTGACACATATTATTGTGGCAAGCGGTTATAACTTGACGGTGCTCGTCAGACTTGTTAGGCGAATATTTTCAAAATTATCAAAATATTTATCGACACTACTTACTGGTTTAATGGTAGTCTCATTTATGGCCGTTACTGGTCTCAGTCCAAGTATGATGAGAGCTGGTCTAGTGACAGGGTTAAGCTTATCTGCTTGGTATTTCGGGCGTAATTTTCACCCAATAATACTTCTTAGTATCGCAATTGCGATAACTGTATTAATAAACCCAAGTTATGCGTGGGGAGATTTGGGTTGGCAATTGTCATTTGCTGCCTTTGCAGGGGTTATGATTTTAGCCCCACTTGCACAAAGGTATATATTTGGAGACGAAAAACCTAAAATAATTGGTCAAATTCTTGGGGAGACGGTGTCAGCACAAATTGTAACAGCTCCAATTATTATTGCGTCGTTCGGGCAATTTTCAAATGTTGCAATTGTATCGAATTTGTTAGTGTTGCCGCTTGTACCTCTTGCGATGCTTCTAACATTTATTGCGGGGTTAGGTAGTTTAATTTTTCCAGCAATTGCAAAAATAATTGGCTTGCCCGCGACGTGGCTTTTAAATTATATGGTGAGCGTAACAGAATATTTTGCAAATTTACCTTGGGTATCTAGTGTTTTAAGTCTGCCATGGTGGGGTGTAGCGCTTTGTTATGTCGTGATTACTGGCGTTTGTATATATATGTGGCGGGTAACAAAATATAATTTGCGTGAAACTAATTTGGTCGAGTAATTACCGGCAACTTTTGTCCATATTTCGTCAGAACGGCTTCGCGCCACGTCTGAATAAGGGCCCCGGCGCCTTATCAAACTTGGGCTGCAGATGTTCAGTCGAAATAGAACAAAAGTTGCCTCGTTCCTGACACACCTAAGGTGTTTTTTACTTCTCAAGGTGTTATAATAGACGGTAATTATGTCAGGACACAGTAAATGGTCAACAATCAAACGCGAAAAAGGCGCCAAAGATGCTAAACGTGGCGCTGTTTTTACTAAAATCGGGAATATGATTGCAATCGCTGCCCGCAGCGGGACAGATCCGAATATGAATTCCGCGCTAGCAATGGCGATTGAAAAAGCAAAACAAGCGAACATGCCTGCGGCAAATATTCAACGAGCAATTGACAGAGCAGCCGACAAGAATGCCGCGACCCTAGAAGAGATAACATATGAGGGGATTGGGCCAGGTGGAGTTGGTATTATTATTGAAGTAGCAACTGATAATAAAAACCGTACATTTCCAGAAATTAAAAATGTCTTGGCTAAAAATGGTGGACGAATAGCGGACGCTGGCAGTGTGATGTTTCAGTTTACGCACAAAGGGGTAATTCGAGTATCAGATACAAGCGAAGATGCGTTGCTGCAGGTTTTAGATGCCGGGGCTGAGGATGCAACCGAAGAAGAAGGCGAACTAACTGTCTATGCAAAATTAAAGGATTTAGCGAAGGTTAGAGCCGAGATATTAAAAGCGGGGCTAAATGTGACCGTTGCTGAGCTGCAGTATGTTCCAAATGCATTAGTTGAGATTGATGATATAGAAATCGCAAAAAAAGTCATCAAATTACTTGATTTATTGGATGATTTAGATGACGTGGTTAATGTCCATAGTAACGCCGATATTACTGTCGATATATCTGAATAAAAAGTTAAACTTGTAATTAGCTTAGAATTAACATAAGCTTTAGTTATGCATAAGGTTAATGCGTTTGCGCTAGTAATTAGTGTATTTATTGTTTCCTTTTTATTAACGAAGCCATCATTCGCCACTAGTTCTAACATTGTTATTAGTCAGGTTAAAGTTGGTAACTCTACGACTAGTCGTCTGGTTGAGCTTTTTAACAATTCTGAAAACGTGGTAGATATAACTAATTGGTGTTTGTATTACAGTAGCCCAAATAATACATCACCTTATACCAATCTAGGTTGTTACAATAGTGCAACCTCATCTATTCATGAACTAATTAATCCTAAATCATTTACATTAGTGGCATCTGCTCAAACTGGGTCGCTGACAGATATTGTTCTTACAGCTGGACTTGGTTCTGGCACAAGTGGCCACGTGTATTTAACCGATAATTTAGGGAAAGAAATTGATAGAGTTGGGTGGGGCGCAGCCGTTAACCCAGAGAGTAGACCGGTATTACTCGATCAAACAAAAGTAATAGAGAGAAAAAAGGGTATAATTTCGAATAGTTATATCGACACAGACAACAATGAGGAAGATTTTGTAAGTTCAAGCATGCGAGACGTTTACCAAATAGGAGCAATTTATGAATCTGTTGATAGCTGTTCGAATATTGAAGGAATCCAGGAAATCGTACCGTCTAATTATGTAATTAATGAAAATGGAACCTGTAATCCCCTGCCTGTTGATGTTTGTAGTAATTTGGATGGGTTGCAATCGGTCTTGCCTAAAGGTTATTTGTTGAATAATGATAATGAATGTAAATCTGATATTTGTAAAAATATTGATGGGCTTCAGGAAATTTTACCTGTTGGGATGGATGTTGACTCTAATGGTAGTTGTGTTATTCATGACGAGTGCTCTAATTTAGCAGGTATTCAGTCTGCAATTCCGCCTGGCTATAAATTAGGCAGTAGCAACAACTGCGTTCTTGATTTACTGCCACTAAAAATTACCGAACTTCTTCCAAACGCAGTTGGTAGTGACTACGGAGGTGAATTTATCGAAATATATAATCCAAATAATAATAACATATCTCTGGCCGACTATGTTTTATATATAGGCACTTCTGGTGTAAAATACAATTTCCCAGCAGGCTCAGATGTTCAATCAGGGCAATACCATGCATTTTCGAATAGTGATATAAAATTTACGCTCGTAAACACTGCCAGTAAGGTGTTGCTTAAATCTGCCGACAATTATTTAATTGATGAGACTAAGGAATATGTTAATCCAAAAGATGGTGAGACTTGGGCATACATTGATGGGGGGTGGAGATACACAAATAGGCCAACCCCAGGAAGTAAAAACCTAACGTCAATATTTTTTGCTAGCACGACGATTAAGAGTACAAGTAATTTAGTGCCATGTGCGGCTAACCAATATCGAAACCCAGTTACAAATCGTTGCAAGCTAATTTCGTCGACAACCTCTAATCTTGTTCCCTGTAAAGAAGGTCAATATAGAAGCGAAGAAACAAATAGATGTAGGAATATATTGTCGGCCTCGGCCTCGCTTGTACCATGCAAAGAGGGTCAAGAACGGAATCCTGAAACAAATCGCTGTAGGGCAATCGGCTCGGTTTTAGGGGCAAGTACACTTAAACCCTGTAAAAAAGGTCAAGAGCGCAATCCAGAGACAAATCGCTGTAGAAATATCGTCAGCGCAATACCTAAAGTAAAATATGCTCCTGAACAAACATCAGAGTCCTCTAATATCTCTATTGTTTGGTGGTCTCTTGCTGGGGTTGGGTTGGCAGCAGTGGGGTATGGAGTTTGGGAATGGCGACAAGAGATTATTGGCGTTATTAAAAAAATCAAATCTTTTATCACTAAGTAAATCTCGGGTATAATGAGGATATGAGAATTATCGGGATTGATCCTGGGACTGGGATATTAGGTTTTGGTGTCATTGAAATATTAAATAGCAAAATGACAATTATTGATGCTGGCGTGGTCAAAACACCTGCCCACACGCCATTGGACGTGCGTTTAGAAGATATTTTTGATAACTTGACTGAAATTATCGCTGATACAAAACCAGATTCTATGTCGATTGAAAAACTTTTTTTTGCTCAAAATGTTACAACAGCAATGAGCGTTTCCCATGCCCGTGGAGTGGCTATGTTAGCCGGGCGAAAAGCCAAATTATCAATTGCTGAATATACTCCACTTCAGATTAAACAAACAGTGACAGGGTATGGCAAAGCAGAAAAAAAACAAGTCCAAGAAATGGTTCGTATCCAACTGGGACTTTCAAAGATACCCGAACCCGATGACTGTGCTGATGCGCTAGCGGCTGCGATTACCCATTATCTGATGACTCGAGTATAATAGTTGTATGATTTCACACGTTTCTGGGGTTGTTGTCGAAAAATTCGGATCTTCTGTGATTGTTGATGTCCATGGCATTGGCTATGAAGTTCAATTAGCGACTGGCGATTTTGATAATACCGAAATAGAATCAAGTTCGAAGTTTTATACTTATCATCATATACGCGAACAAGCCCAAGAATTATTTGGTTTTTCGAGCTTGATGGCAAAGAAATTATTTGAACTTCTTATCACTGTGCAAGGGATTGGTCCCAAAGCAGCGCTAGCTATTTTGTCACTAGGAGATAGTGAAGCCGTTAGGAATGCTATTGCTAGTGGTGATGCGGTATTTATTACTCGAGCCTCAGGTATCGGTAAAAAGACCGCTGAACGTGTGGTTGTCGATTTATCCGATAAAGTTGGTCATGCAATTAGGACTGATGTTAACAGTATCGGCTTGTCTAGTTATATTCCGGGGAATGATGAGGCGCTAGAAGCCTTAATGGCACTAGGGTTTAATCTAAGTGATGCTACAAAGGCGCTCGAGGGTATTTCGTCCGAACTCTCAACACCTGAACGCGTGACACAAGCGCTAAGAGGTGAATCGTAATGGCGATTGAAAGAATTACTGACTCGTCTGTTCATGTTGATGACGCTGATGAACAAAAAATTGAAGTTACATTAAGGCCTAAATTATTTAAGGAATATGTTGGACAAGACCGACTAAAAAGTAATTTAAAACTGGCAATTGATGCAGCTAAAAAGCGGAAAGAACCAATAGACCATGTATTACTTTATGGTCCTCCAGGGCTTGGTAAAACAACGATGGCGACGGTTATAGCTAATGAAATGAGGTCAAATATTCGTGTCACTGCTGGTTCTGCTATTGAGCGAGCTGGCGATTTGGCTAGTATCCTGACTAACTTGTCGGACGGTGACGTTTTATTTATCGACGAAATACATCGTTTGGGGCGAGCTGTCGAAGAAGTCCTATATAGTGCCATGGAAGATTTCAAACTTGATATTATGATTGGTAAAGGGCCTGGGGCTCGCAGTGTTAGGCTAGATTTACCTAAATTTACGGTAATTGGAGCAACAACTCGAACTGGGGCATTGACGGCGCCACTTCGTGATAGGTTTGGGATTATTCACAGGTTGGAATTTTATTCAACAAATGAGATAGCCCAGATTATTGAGCGTGCTGCTAAAATACTTGAAAGTAAAATTAAGCCTGAAGCCTCCAAAATGCTTTCCATGCGGGCTAGATTAACCCCCCGTATTGCTAACAGGTTACTTAAACGGGTTCGTGACTATGCCGATGTTAACGGTGATGGAATTATTGATGCTAAGACGACAAAGGCCGCCTTAGCTTTACTTGAAATAGATGAGTTAGGACTTGATTCTGGAGATCGCAACTTACTTGTAAGTATTATTGATAATTACGGCTCTAACCCGGTAGGCTTAAATACAATCGCAGCACTGACTGGGGATGAGGCTACAACAATTGAAGATTTTTATGAACCATATTTACTACAGATTGGTTTTATTGAACGTACCCCAAGGGGGCGAAGGGTTACTAATAAAGCATATAAACATGATGATAAGAAAAATGGTTCTGGTGATAAACAGCAAAAACTGGTTTAACTAATTGTTTCTACTTTTTTTAATATAATCCGCTTCATTTCTCAGGGTGCTTTTCAGAGTGTAGCTTTTACATTTAGTATCAGTACAATTGGTTGGTGAATATGTATAAGCGCTACCAGCCTCTCCAATTTTAATGCCTGCTGGATCGGTAAATAAAGCAGGCTCGACTGACTTTAGGTTATCGCTATTGATTGTTCGTGGGTAATATTGATTTGTCGGGTAGAATACCTCCTCTAAGCTATAATACATTGAATTTATTGCGGTTTTTTTAGCATTATCCTGGGCAACAACTTCTACGTTATTTTTTTGGATAAAAAATAAAATGCTAGCGACTCCAAGCAGTGCAATTACAAATATTAATTCGATTACAGTAAAACCACGAAACACTTTTTTCATTACTGATTCATTATAACATGCGTTAAAAACAGTCGCGATCGAGATGGAATTAACTAGTTAACTCTGCCTACTCGTTATTATGGTTATAGCAAATTTTCGTTTATCAAAGTATAATTAATATAAATAAAAGAGAGGGAGTATATGTCAGCAAAAAAAGCCGAAAAGGCAGAGTTGGGCGTGAAGCCTACGGCAACTGAAGGTAAATTAAAAGCTTTAGGACTTGCGCAAGAGCAAATTAATAAACAATTTGGTGACGGAGCAATTCGTAGACTGGGGGACTCTAAAACAATTGATGTCGAGCTATTTGGTAGTGGATCGTTGTCGCTTGATTTAGCCTTAGGTGGCGGATATCCCAAAGGGCGTATTTTAGAGATTTACGGTCCGGAATCGTCTGGTAAAACAACTCTTGCACTACATGCCATCGCTGAAGTCCAAAAAAAGGGAGGAACCGCAGCGTTTATCGATGCAGAACATGCCCTGGATCCAGCCTACGCACGAAAACTAGGTGTAGATACGGATAACTTACTTGTTTCACAGCCAGATAACGGTGAACAAGCTCTAGAAATTGCTGAAACACTAGTTCGATCAAATGCTGTTGATATTGTGGTGTTGGATTCGGTTGCGGCTTTAGTCCCTCAAGCTGAAATCGACGGCGAAATGGGGGATAGTCACATGGGTTTGCAGGCTAGATTAATGAGCCAAGCTTTGCGAAAATTAACCGGAATTATTAGTAAAAGCAGAACTACAGTTCTATTTATTAATCAGATTCGTATGAAAATTGGTGTTATGTTTGGAAACCCAGAAACAACAACTGGTGGAAATGCGTTAAAATTTTATACATCAGTTCGTCTTGATATTCGTCGAACAGGTCAAATTAAATCAGGCGATGATGTTATAGGTAATCGTACGAAAGTGAAGATTGTCAAAAATAAGATTGCTCCACCGTTCCGAATTGCTGAATTTGATATCATGTACAACGAAGGTATTAGTAAAGAGGGTGATGTATTAGATCTAGCTGTTTTGCATGAAGTTGTCGGTAAATCAGGCGCCTGGTTTGATTACAAAGACGAAAAAATTGGGCAAGGGCGTGAAGCAACAAAACAATACTTCAGGGATAATCCGAAGGTTCTAGCCGAGATAGAAGCCAAAGTTCGCGCTAAAGTTGCTGAAGAATTGCAATAAACTAAACTTGGTATTTAGATTATGAAAATTACATCCATCACGTCACAAAAACGTGACAAAAATCGTGTAAATATTTCGGTTGATGGTAAGTATCGATTTAGTCTAGATACATATCAATTAGTAGATTTAGGTATTAAAGTTGGTCACGAATATGATGAGTCCGAATTAGAGGCACTCGAGCAAGAAAGTCAATTTGGTAAGGTTTATGCAAGAGCCTTAGAATATTGCCTAATGAGGCCTCACAGCGCTCGTGAAGTACAGAATTACTTATACCGAAAGACTAGACCTACTCGGACTAAAACGGGGGATATAAAATTAGGGACAGCACCAGAAGTTACCGAACGCGTTTATAGTAGGTTGATTGAAAAAGGTTATATCGATGACAGAAAATTTGCCCAATATTGGGTAGAGAATAGGTCACTAAATAAAGGAGTTAGCCAGCGGAAATTGGTAGCAGAACTTAGGCTTAAGGGTGTTGATAATACGATTATCAACCAATCAATTAAAGTCTCGAACCGTGTTGATAGTGAAGAAATAAAAAAGATTATTACAAAAAAACGCCCACACTACCCAGACGATAAAAAATTAATAGCGTATCTAACGCGTCAAGGTTTTGGATACGATGACATTAAACATGCTCTTGATCTTGATGCTTAGGATCTAACCTGTGTGTTGTTATTGTCGGTCTGGGGTGTTGATCGAAACGGATTTATATATGAAAGTTGGCTTGGTTCATCAATTTTTTCAAGTTTTTTGGCTGTTGACCTTACGATTATGGAATTATCATTAATTTCAACAATTTGCGAACGATGTACCAGTAGTTCCGGCTCAGCAAAGCTTTTTAAAACCCCACGACTGACGTTTAATTGTGTGATAGTGAAATTTCCTATATCAACATTGTAATCATTAACTTTTCCTAATTTGTGCTTTGACTCATCAACAACGTTCATTCCCACGAGTTTAAAGCCTAGTTTATATATTTTCTCTATGGCTACAACGTCTCTGGTATTGATAAACTCATCACTACTGTCAATAATCATCCCAACATTACTGAACTCGCGTATGTCAGCTATCCGCATGAAAGAAGGCCGCTCTACCAGTAGTGCTCCATCAATTTCATAGGCAATAATCTTAAGATTATTTGGATCGATAATTGGGGCTTTCGTTATAGCAAGTTGTGTTCCGGTCTGCAACCCCATTATGGGTGTGTTGATAAGTTTAGATCCAGCTAAGAGCATAATACTAGTATAAGCCCTTTAGGTCTTGTCGCCAACTATTCTGAGAATGGATTGATTCTGCCGGTTGGTATGGTTTGGTCACTATTATTATGTGTAATAATATTATAAGGACCTAGGCGACTGATTGTGTCTTGATCGAAAGTCTTTGCTACATTATTTGAGTTAACTGTATTTTCGAATGGTTGATTTAAAATATCGTTTGCAATAATCACTGAAAGTACAAGAGCTCCACCTACTAAAACTACAAATATAACAAAATTGTATCTAATTAATATCTTCGTGAGAAGTTTAAGTGGATTATTAGTAGAACTATTCTTCATTGCATTCACCTCATAAAAAACTTCATTATTAATGGCTCCACTTTTATGTATCCGTCTTGATCCGTCTTACGGCTAATATTAATACCAGTTAGATTTATCTTTGGAATATTAGTTTCTATCCCTTTAATAAATTTAATAAAATCAGCAAACTTAACGGGGTTTTTTATAGTTACTACAATATAGTTCGATTTTATTCCATTAATTATCGGGGAGGTTGATTTATCTGCGGGTTGTTGGGTCAGCCTAAAATTTGCAATTGAAATATTATTTTTTGATGCGTATTGATTAATGTCTTGTTGAATTTTGTTTTTATAATTACTTTTCGAAGTTACTATATTTGAAGTTTTTTCAATTGCAGTTTTTTGTTTTGACATTTCGTTTTTCAACAGATCCAACTCTGGGGGAGTAAGGTTATTAGAGTTAATCTTAGAGCTTGCGTTAGATCGAATGGCCATATCATTTAGCCAGTTTTGGGTAACATAAAACCCACCAACCAAAATGGTAATAATCAGAAGTACTGCTATTTGCATTGACGTACGTAAATACACAGCTTTTAATTGGGATTTTTTCATCTAGCAATCCCCTTGTTGATAGTTACACTAATATTGATAGTGAACGGATATGTGGTTGAGCCTCCCTGAGAGGGTACTGTCGATATAAGTTTGTAATTCGAAAATAGGGGCGAGTTTTCAAAATTTTCCCTTAGACTCTTCTCGATATCTGAAGTTTTGGCAAGAATTTGTAGGTCTGTAGATGATCCAAAGGAACTGTCATCCAATTTCAAATTATCAAGTATGGCTCCGGCAGGAAGAGCAGCAGCTATACCGGTTAAGATATTAGTATATGAAACTTGTTCATTGAGTATTTGTTTTGTTATACCAAGATCCGTGCGAAAATCACTTATTTGCTTTTGAATAGGACTAACGATGACGTTAGTATCAACGGTTGAATCTTTTGAGGTTTTATTAAAATTAATAAAAAAGTATGTTGTTACGCAAACTAGAACGAGGAAACCAGCTGAGAAGCCTAATATTATAATGTATCTTAGTAAAATAACATTCGTTCGGGCTGCACGAATTTGTTTTTTTGTGTCATAAGGCAAAAGGTTAATCATTCCCAAATACTCCCAGGCTTAACACAGGCCAGTCCAGCGACGGTTATATACCTTGGGCGAAATTGCCTAGCAGGTTCGGGTAACTTACCAAAATCAAGCTTTTGCCATGGACTTGCTACGCGGGAAGGCATAATTAATTCGTTTGTAAAAAACTCACCAATTCCTGGCATATTACTACCGCTACCAACAACAAGCAACTGCTCGAGCTTTCGATCATCTCTGATTCTTTCATTGTAATATCGCATTACTTTTCGGGTTTCGGCAACTATTTGTTTGAGGCTTGGCTCGATTGTGTTTCTGATTTTTGCTTGACGAGAACCAGCACTCAGTCCATTTAAAACTTTTAGTTGATGAGCATTTTCCAAAGTAATTGAAAGTTTTTTTGCAATATCTAGAGTTAAGGTGTTTCCTCCTACGGATAATCCACCTGTGACTCTGATTGAGCCACTATCCAAAACTGCAATATCAGTGTTAGCTGGGCCGATATCAACAATAGCACTTGGAAGCTGTCCGTCCTCGGTTTTTGTGAGTAGTCTAGCAACAGCACTCATACCAGGTTCAACTAAACTAACGACTAACCCAGCACTTTCGGCGGCTTCAATACATTTATCAACGATTGTCCTTGGGATAGCACTCATAAGAACCGTTACTTCTTTTTTGTCACGTTCAATTACTTTATAATCTATGTAAAGCATCGATGAAGGTACTGGTACATATTGGTCAACTTCTAATTCTACGGCATCATTTAATTTTTTTGTGACAGCAACAGGTAAATTAAAAGTTCTTGAGTAACTCCTTTCTGTTGGGACGCTGAGCGCAACATGGTTACTCGGCAAAGATCCAACTAGCTTTTCTTTAATAAGTAATTGAATATTATCTGATAAATATGTACTATCATCCTCAAGCGACTTTTTTACCTTCGTGGGGTCTAAATCAATTGAACCATAACCTAAAACAAGCCACTTTTTAATATCAATTGCCATCACTTTAATACCAGTATTACTGATATCCAGTCCAATAATTGGTTTGTCTGTATAAAAAAATTTTGCCATAATGCCCACTAGTGAATTCTAAGGTTATTATAGCATGAGCTTGTTTCGGGTGTACACTTTATTTGATGTTTTGTGAAAGACTAGCAATTGGTAGATAAACACTAATAGCGATTAAACCAACAGCTGTTCCCATCACTACAATCATTGCCGGCTCGATAATTGAGCTGATTGAACTAATCGCACTATCGACTTCTTCTTCGTAAAAGTCAGCTACCTTAACAAGGACTTTGTCAGTTTGCCCAGTTTCTTCACCAACCAAAAGCATCTGTGAAATAATTGGCGGAAAAATTGGCATTGATTCTATAACAGAAGAAAGTGTTTTTCCGTTTTTTACCTGGACTTCTGCTTCTATTAATGCCTTTTCATAGATGGCATTTCCAACTGCACGTGATGTTACGCTTAAAGCTTCTAATACCGCAACCCCTGCTTCGGTTAATGCAGAGAATGTTCTAGCAAAATGGGCAACCGCAACTTTCATGATTATTGTTTTAATCATTGGTGTTTTAAGTAGGATAGAATGGAATCTATATTTACCACTTTTTGTTTTTATATATCGAGTCAAACCAAAGGTGATAGCCCCAATAACAATGATTATTATATACCAGAAGTGGGTAATAAATGAACTAATTCCTAACATTATAAGTGTTATAGTTGGTAGCTTTGCATCAGCTCCTCCTAAATCCGTTAGTATTGTACCAATTTGAGGAATAACAAAAATCATTAACCCAAAGAATGCAAGCACTGTTATGCTAAGTAGTACTAATGGATATGCCATTGCTGCTTTGATTTTTTTGCGCATTGACATACTTTTTTCATGTTGTAAGGCCAAGCGTTGAAGGATTTCATCCAAAATTCCTGCTGCTTCTCCAGCGCGAACCATATTTACATAAACGTCATTAAATGTATTTGGGTATTTTGCCAGAGCATCGCCGAAGGTCGAACCCGATTCAACATCTTCAATAACTCCGAGTAGTATTTTTCGGAGGGCTGGACTGTCGGAAATATGGTCGGATAATGTAGTCAGGGCGCGCAGTAGTGGAACGCCTGCGCCAATCATTGCACTAAGTTGACGAGTGAACATAACAATCTGATCGGCTTTAACCTTATCGTCACCAAAAAATTTTTTTAAATTAAACGCCTCTGCTTTTTCTTTGGCTTCTTTGATACTTACGGGTCTAAGGCCTTGTTTTGTAAGAGCGCTAATAGCACTTGCTCGATCTGGTTGGTCTATATTGCCATTAGATGTTTTGCCGGCCTCATTGATTGCGATATACGAGAAAATTGTCATATTATATTATTCTTTCGTTAATTCTTTTGTCACCCGGATAACCTCATCAACTGTTGTTTCGCCGCGGAGAGCCTTGATTAAGCCATCAATCTGCATTGTAATCATACCCTCGTTGATAGCCTGATCTTTTAATTGATTACTTGTCGCATTGGCTACAATTAGTTTTTGTTCGGCAACTGAATTGGTCAGAACTTCGTAAATCCCAACACGTCCCCTATACCCACTCAAAGCTCCATCTTCGTTGTCATTAGTGTCTGCACGCCAAAGAGTTAATATTCCATTTTCGTCTGTACCAAGTGGCGTATCGCCGCCCACGCCTTCAGATGCGGCTTGTTTTTCGAGTTCATGTATATAACTAAAATTTTGGCCAGGTTTTAAACCGAACATTTTAACGAGCATTTGTTTTTCGGCGTCAGTTGGTTGATAGCTTTGTCTCGTTTCATGACGCAACCTACGAACAAGCCTCTGTCCAACTACAACTCTTACGGTGCTAGCGATTAAGAAAGGTTCGATATTCATATCCAAAAGCCGTGGAAGGCAGGTGGCGGCATCATTGGTGTGAAGAGTCGTAAAAACTAGATGACCTGTTAAGGCTGCCTGTACACCTAAGTCGGCAGTTTCACTGTCGCGAATTTCACCTATCATAATAATATTTGGATCTTGACGAAGAAGTGCCCGAAGTCCATTTGCAAAAGTCATTCCGGCTTTATTGTTAGTTTGAGTTTGGTTGACTCCAGGAATTTTATACTCGACAGGATCTTCAACAGTAGAAATGTTAACAGTCGGTGTATTTAATATTGTTAAAATACTAAACAAACTGGTTGATTTACCACTACCAGTAGGTCCGGTAATCAAAATCATACCGTTTGCCTCAGTCAGAGCTGTATTTATGGCTTTTAGTGGCTGTCCCCAATATCCAAGTGATTCTAATGAGACAGCTTGGTTTGACTCGTCCAAAATACGCATTACGATTTTTTCACCATCTGCAACTGGTAGTGAGCTAACGCGGAGGGCATATTGCTTACCGCCAACTTTAATCTTGAAGCGTCCATCCTGAGGCACTCGTCGTTCATCTATTTTTAGGTTGCTAAGAATCTTGACACGGCTGACAAGAGCATTTTTTACATTGGATGGTAGACGGTTAACTTCTTTTAAAATACCATCAATTCTATAGCGAATTTGCACAAATGCTTCGCGTGGTTCAATGTGTACATCACTAGCGTGTGATCGGATTGCTGATTCTAATAATAAATTAATGGTTTGGGCAATTGGTGAATTTTCAGCTATGTCTTGTTCAGCGACGGTTTCGTTTTCGGTATTGTCTGTCCGTTGGATATCAATAACTTCTTCAAGCTCTTGGCTTACGTCTCCGCGGTAAGCATCAATTAGCGCAATAATATTTTGATGAGGGGCGATATAGATTTTAGTGTTAGTTCCAATTTGTTTTTCAATAAAGTTAACGGCTTGGACATCGTCCGGGTCGTCCATTGCCAAATAATTTGTACCGTCCTCATCGACCTTAAATAGAATAGCGTTATATTGACGAGCAATTCGTTCTGGGATTTTATTTAGAATATCTAATGAGACGTCGTGGGGGGTAAGCTCAATATATGGAATTTGTGCATACTCGGAAAATGCCTTGGCTAACGTTTTATCGTCAATAATTTCGTTTCGCATTGCTATGTCTTGCAATGAGTAATTCGAACGAGTTGCCTCATCTTTCAGGGCATTAACTTGCTCTTCAGTAGCCACACCACTGCGTACGAGCAATTTTTTCATGGTTACATCTGGAATACGCATACTGCTTGTGCTCTATTGTAATTGACAGATTAAAAAAACGCCAGTACTAGATGTTATACTAAGCCAGTAATGATAATAGAAGTAAAAAATGAAAGTCAAACTATTAAACTCGGTGAGGCTATCGGGGAAGTGCTTTGTGGCGGAGAAATAATTGAACTTATAGGAGATGTTGGAACAGGTAAAACAACGCTTGTAAAAGGAATAGCAAGTGGATTGGAAATAGATGAATACATACAAAGCCCAAGTTTTACGATTAATCGCATATATGGTGGACGAGATAATATAACTCTATCGCATTATGATTTTTATAGGCTAGAGGATGCGGGAATTATGGCGAACGAGCTTCAAGAAGTTGTTTGCAACCCAGATATAGTTACGATTATTGAATGGGGTGGCGTTGTCGATGGAATTTTACCTAAGGATCGTTTGGCGGTAAATATTTCTGCACCCGCGGAATTATCAAGAAAATTTGATATCAGATCAAATGGGAATCTGAGTAGTGGACTAGAGGGTAAAATTAAATTATGATTATTCTAATAGACTCAAGTTCTAGTGTTTGTAGGATAAGTTTTGTCGACGGTGAAAAGCGTTATGACTATAAATGGCAAGCCGATAGGATGTTGTCTAAAGGTTTGTTGGGGTATTTAGACAAGCTAATAAAAGGTCATAAAAAATCTTGGACAAACATTTCGGCTATTGGTGTTTTTGAAGGCCCTGGGAGCTTTACTGGTATTCGCATAGGACTTACGGTTATGAATACTATCGCTGATTCTCAGAATATACCGATTGTTGGCGGTCGAGGGAAAGATTGGCAGAATGAAGTTCTGAAAAAAATACGTTCAGGTGAAAATAAAGAAATAGTCCTACCTTTTTATAATCGTGGGGCAAATATTACAATTGCTAAAAAATAGCTTGCGTACATGATATAAAAAAGGCTAATATATATATAGTCCTTTTAGGACTTCTGAATATTTTTTGAAACCGACGCCACAGGCTGATTGACTGTTAAATACAAGCATTTATTATACTAGTAATGAACATCACAGGTCTAGGCGTGGAAGGGGAGCATCATGATAATAGAGGTAATTATTGCCGTAATTGCGGTACTTGCTGGGGTTGGCGGTACTGTAGTATATGAAAAAAATCGCCAAGCAGGCGGAAAAGTAAAAATTGACAAAGAAATTGCTGCCGCCAAAGCAAAAGCTGGGGATATATTATTAAAAGCTAAAGACGAAGCGTTAAGAATCGAAAATGAACGTCGCAAAGATTGGAAAAAAACCGAAGACAGGCTAGCGGATCGTGAAACCTCGATTGATAAAAAAATTGACGAACTCGACAAACGTTCTGAAAAATTACGGGGCGAAGAGCGAGGCGTCGAAGATTTAAAAGATGAAATCCGCGAAATTCGCACAAAACAGCGAGAAAAACTTGAAAAAGTCGCTAAACTATCCAAAACTGATGCAACTGAAAAATTAATGAAAATGACAGAGCGTGATATCAAACAGGATTTGGTAGGTTTGGTTAATAAGTTACAGAACGATGCTAAAGAAGAGGCTGAGGATATTGCCCAAACAATTCTTGTGACCGCTATGGAACGCATGTCTTCAGAAGTTACAGCCGAGCGAACAGTCACCGCGATTAAACTACCCGACGAAGAGATGAAAGGACGTATTATCGGCAAAGAAGGTCGTAATATCCAAGCTTTCCAGCGAGCAACTGGTGTCGACATTTTAGTTGATGATACTCCAGGGATGATTATATTAAGTTCGTTTGATCCAGTTCGTCGTCAAGTTGCTAGGATGAGCTTAGAACTTCTAATGAAAGACGGACGTATCCATCCAGGGCGCATTGAGGAAGTTGTTGCCAAGGCAGAAAATGAAATCAATAAAGAAATCAATCGAGCGGGTGAAGATGCAGCTCGTGAAGTTGGGGTTGTTGGTATACCAAAAGAGATGCTTCGCCTGCTTGGTGAACTAAAATTCAGAACCAGCTATGGTCAAAATGTGTTGATGCACAGTGTAGAGATGGCACACTTGTCTGGACTTATCGCCGAAGAGATTGGGGCGGATGTTCGTGTTACCAAGATTGCTACACTGTTGCATGACACGGGCAAAGCGGTTACTCATAAAATGGAAGGTAAACACCATCATATCGCGGCCGAACTTGCTCGTAAATATGGTATGTCCGAAGAAATTGCTCATGCCATGGAAGCTCATCATGATGATGTAGAAGCTACAACACCAGAAGCACTTGTTGTTCGTGTTTGTGACTCATTATCAACCGCTCGTCCGGGTGCGCGTAATATAAGTGCTGAAAACTTCGTTGAACGTATGCGCGATTTGGAAAATATTGCGCTTGGATTCAAGGGAATCGACAAGTCGTATGCAATTAGTGCCGGGCGTGAGGTTAGAATCATTGTTAGTCCAAAGGATGTTGATGACTTAAGCGCTATTAAATTAGCGCGTGATATCGCTGTTAAGATTGAAAGTACTATGCAATATCCAGGCACGATTAAAGTTAATGTTATTCGTGAAACTCGTGCTATTGAATTTGCCAAGTAAATTTCATAAAAAATACTTTCTTGTATAATAGCCATATGAGCAAAGTTATTGTTATTTCTAATCTAAACAAACATTTTGGAAAACTCCATGCTGTTGATGGGATTAGTCTAGCTGTTACTAAAGGGGAGGTAGTTGGGTTTTTAGGTCCAAACGGTGCTGGGAAAAGTACAACAATACGTTGTTTAATGGGATTTAATAAACCAACAAGCGGGTTTGTTTCGGTTTTTGGACATGATATGTCGAAGGACTCAACGACGGCCAAAGAAAAAATTGGTTATTTACCTGGGAATGTAAAATTATACGATCACTGGACTGGGTGGGATCATATCAAGTTTTTTGAAAAAGTTCGAGGTAAATCAACAAATGTTGACGATTTGATTAATAGGTTGGATTTTAACCCGAATCAAAAATTCAAACATTTGTCATCTGGAAATAGACAAAAATTGGGGTTAATTCTGGCGCTTATGAACGAGCCGAAACTCTTAATTATGGACGAGCCAACGGTCGGGCTTGACCCGCTTTTGCAAAACGAAATTTACCAAGTACTGTTGGAGTTACGCGATCGTGGCACAACGATATTTATTTCATCCCATAACTTGCCAGAGGTTGAAAGGTTATGTGATAGAATAGCGATTATTAAAAATGGAAAACTAGTTGCTGTAGAGGATATAAAAACTCTTGGACAAAAGAAGATCCACAAAATTGAAGTTCGATTCGGTGACAAATTTAAAAAGTCGGATTTTGATATTGAAGGTGTTGACAAAGTTGACGAAGTCTCAGACGGTTTACTTATTACAGTCAGTGGCAATTTAAATCCCATTATTAGAGAGTTGGCAAAACATAAAATTATTGAATTTGAGATAGCTCATGCATCACTCGAGGATGTGTTTATGAAGTTTTACGAGGGAGATAAATGATGTTTGCTTTTGCTTATCGAATGATTCGGGATAAATACAAACTTTTTATTATCTATTCGGTTGCGGCAATTGGTTTTTTGGAAATGTATATTGCCATGTTTCCAACTATCAGTAAACAATCTGGGCAGCTTGACCAGTTACTTAAAACGTTACCGCAAGAAATGTTTAAGGCAATGAATATTGACGTAGCTTCATTGTCTTTCGGAAAATTGGAGGCATTCTTATCCACCGAATATTTGAGTTTTTTATGGCCAATTCTTGGAATCATTTTTGTAATATCCCTTGCAAATTATATTCTGGTTAATGAAGTAGAGAAGGGAACAATTGAGACATTAGCATCATTACCGGCAACAAGAAATAAGGTATTTATTGAAAGATATCTTGCGGGATTAATTTTACTTGTTGGATTTGTTATTATTAGTATTTTTGCAGCTATTCCGTTGGCGGCGATAAGTAATATTAGCTTTTCGGCGGAAAATTACTTGACGACCGCTGTTGGAGGATTTTTGTTTTTGTGGGCTATCTATTCAATAGCAACACTATCTTCGGCAGTATTCTCTGAAAAAGGCAAAGCAACAATGGCAACTGGAGGCATCTTAATATTAATGTACGTATTAAATATTCTTGCTGCACTTAGTGATAAATTAGTAAACGTTAAATATGCCAGTTTCTTTTATTATTTTAATGGTTCGGACTTAATGGCTAAAAATATTTTTTCAATGAATTCAGTACTTGTTTTGGGAGGAGTCGCAATTGTCGCCTCTTTGTGCGCTCTTTATTGGATCCAAAAGCGCGATTTATCTGTTTAAGCTGCATAATAGTAATTTCAAGATGACTTCTAATAAAAGAGGTTATGCTTTATTATAGTTGTAAATGAGTCTTGTTAGAAACAGCAGTATGCAAATATTATTAATTATTGATGAATGTGTAGAATCAAGGAAAGGTTTCTAACGGGATGAGTAAAGCAGAAATTCGTAAGGATTATTTTAAAGACGAGTATGTTATTATTGCTCCGAATCGGGCAAGGCGTCCTCATAGGGTTGGGACAATTGATGAATCAACAGGGATTTGCCATTTTTGCCCTGCTAATTTTGCTAATGAAATAATTACATATCAAGACAATAACTATCATGGCGACTGGGAAATAGTATCGGTAATTAATAAATTCGCCGCACTAAGTCTGGATAACCCAGGCGCATACGGACAAGCAGAGGTTATTATTGAAACTCGTAAGCATGGTCTGGATATAAACGATTTTTCTGTTGATCACATCGTTAGGATTTTTAACGCATATATTGACAGGTTCGAAACTCTTAGGAATTTAGATAAAATAAAACATGAAATCGTTTTTAAGAACGAAGGTGGCAAGGCTGGTAATTCGATTGCGCACTCACATTCACAGGTAATGGCCATGCCATTTTTGCCTCCAAAAACGGCAATCGAGGCAAGTTCCTAAAACAAATATCGTTTGGAACACGCCACTTGTCCATATTGTGACGCAATAATAAAAGAAACTGACAGTAAAAGAGTTATCTGGGAGGACGAGAATTTATTTGTATTAGCACCTTATGCCAGCAGTTCGCCGTACGGTGCGTGGTTATTACCAAAGCGACATGTTCGGTTTTTATCGGAACTTTCGCGAGATGAGAAAGAATCAATGGCAATCGCAATGAAGATATTACTAGAAAAATTAGATGAATTCGGGATTGCGTATAATTATTTTGTTGAAAATGCCGTAAACCAAGAAGATTATCATATGCATATCAAAATAACCCCGCGTCCAAACGTATGGGGCGGTTTAGAGATGGGGACTGGTGTTATTATTAATCCGATTGCACCAGAATTTGCAGCTAAGTTTTATCGAGGCGATATCAAAATTGAGAATGATCCAAAGTTTTAGAACGATGATTGTCATGGACAATAATTTAGAATTCGACCAGGTTGGAAACTTTTACTTTCAACGCCCTTGATAACTTCTCGATATTTTTAAGTGATGGGTTGCGCATGCCACGTTCAATGCCAGAGATATATGTTCGGTCAAGCCCTGTCATCTCGCTAAGTTTTTCTTGAGTTATATTTATCTCGGTTCGTAGTAATTTTATCTTCTTGCCTAGCTTTTGTTGTGCGTTCGTTCTGGCCATAATACTAGTAGAATGACTAATTGATGATTATCAGTCTACGGACTATAAGTCACAATATGCTTGATTTTAATCTGTGTTAGAGTCTATAATTAATTTTAGTAAAACTAATTACATAAAGGAGAAGAATAATGCCCGAAACTAAAATTAAAAAGAATTGGTTTTTAAGACACAAAATATTAACTGTAGTTGGCATTGTTATATTGATAGGGATTGTTGTTGGTGCTGCTAGCGGGGATAAGTCAACCACTAACACCAATCCAAATAATAATTCGAGTTCTAAACAAAAGACAGAAGTAAAAAATGAAGTAGCAAAAATTGGTACTCCCGTCACTGATGGTAAATTTGAATTTACAGTAAAAAGTATTGAGTGTGGTAAAGCCTCTGTTGGAACAAACCAATATTTAACGAAAGAAGCCCAAGGCCAATTTTGCCTTCTTAATGTAACCGTCAAAAACACTGGTGATGCAGCACAAAGCCTATTTTCTAGTAACCAAAAACTGCTTAACTCAAAAGACCAGCAATATTCAGCAGACGATACTGCAACTATGTATGCTTCATCTGATGGAAGTGGTTCTTGGTATAACGATATCAATCCAGGCAATAGTGTTGAAGGAACGATTGTCTTTGATTTACCGAAAGACCAAACACCATTAACAGCTGAGTTACATGACAGTGCGTTTAGTAGTGGTGTAAAAATAAGTCTAGAATAGAGATATTCCGACGAAAAAGATTTTAGAAGGGCGGATCTTCTATATGAAAGCTATGTTTTTTGGGAAAAGGGGAGGACTTAGTCACGATAATTTTCTTCCAGAAAATTTCGCGACCCCGCCTCAGTCGGTGACATTCGTCATCCGGCTTCCGGCCTTGCGAACTGCCATTTTGGGCAGTTCTCACCTTCGACCTCGAGGTCGAAGATCAAGTCCTCGCCGCAAGCAAATAAAAAAGACTGTCGCAAGGACGGTCTATTTTATTTGGTCGAACATCACCGAGTGTGCTTGAACTGTTTCAAAACATTGTTAGAATTAGTGACCAATACGAGTATGCTTGTGGTGAATTAGAGGAGTGTATCGGTTATGTTACCACTAACCCCTGTTATGCGATACTATGAAATGCTATAATATCCATAGTGATTACACGTAAAAGTAGTGAGGTGCTGATATGAACGACAATAACCACGCAGATACAACAAACACACTAAACATCGCAAATGATATACAACCTATAAATACCGAAACGCCTACGCTGTCAGCAAACCCAACTACAGCAACTGACAGTAGTGGTGATACCATTATCCTAACTGCAGATGGTGATAGTATGGTCAGTAAACCTTATACATCAACCACCTCGAACCAGACAATAAATACTATACAAAAATCCGAACAGTAATAGTATTACAAACCTTTAAACAGGTCAGACATATCGACATTAAGGCGTTTTGCTATTTTGTTTAGTGTTCCGATTCTTGCCCAACGTTTACCAGTTTCAATGTATGCTATGGCGACTACACTCATATTGATATCCTCTGCTAGTTCCTGTTGAGTTATACCACGACTTTTGCGTAGTTCTGCAACCCTCTTGCCAAATACCTTCATTAACCTTTGTTCGAGCAAACTATTCATACTACATCAAGCGTATGAATAATAAACAGATAGTTACATAAACCAACTGTTTATTTTTTGTATGTTGTGCGATAATTTCAATAGAGATAACTTAAACAGGGAGTATAAGTAGATGAGTGACAAAAAAGGCAAAACTAACTGGTTTATAAAACACAAGGTATTAACGGTAATCGGTGTTTTGATTCTTTTGGGCGTAATTGTCAGTGCATCTAATAGTGGCAAACAAACCGCAACGAAAGTTGGCGAACAGTCATCTTCTCAAACCCAAGAAAAGACCACCTTTAAAGTCGGTGACGTTATTAGCATTGATGATAAAAAGGTATCTGTTACGTCTATTGAACGTAATTGGAATAGTGGTAACGATTTCATAAAACCTGATAGTGGAAATGAATACGTTAAAGTTCAGGTGAGTATTGAAAACAACTCTAGTGACCAAATATCATACAATACATTTGATTGGAAAATGAAAGATTCTAAGGGTGTAATCAAAGACGTGGATATGACCACTTATAGTGTTGATGGAACTCTTGGAAGTGGTGAACTAGCACCAAAAGGCAAAGTGTCGGGATTTATGGTTTTCCAAGTTCCTAGTGGCGATGCTGGATTAGTATTGCAATATACATCATCGTTCTGGACAGATAAAAAACTAGAAATTAATCTATAAACAGATTATTACATCAACCAACTGTTTATTTTTTGTATGTTGTGCGATAATTTCAACAGAGATACCTTAAACAGTGAGTAAAAGTATATGAGTGATAAAAAAGAAAAAACTAACTGGTTTGTAAAACACAAGGTATTAACGGGACTAATTGTGCTTTTTGTAATAGGCGTTGCAGTGTCAGGCAGAAATAATCCGACGACAGATACCGCTAAACCAACAGAAACAAAGAATAGCACAACCACAAAAGAGGTTGTAAGAACTAAAGAAGCAACTGTTTTTGATGTTCCGACATTACTCGGTAAGAATATTGATGAGGTGCGTGTTGTTCTGGGAACGCCAGACGACAAGGAACTGACTGAACCAAATGCACAGCAGTTGGCACTTGGCGTTGACTCTTGGGATAATACTTTCACGAAAGGTAATGATAATATCTTAGTTACTTTTAACCCTACTACACGCAAGGTGATTGACTATTTTCTAAGTGGAAACAATGAGAACGGTGAAAATAAACAGCACCTCATTGACATAGGTAACCTTAATGAAGGTGATTCAAAATATGAGATAAAAGCAGTTAAGGTGTTGAAAGACCCATCAAAAATAACTGGCATTATTGTAACACCGAACTAAGTTAGATAGGGGGAACTATGTCATTTTTAGATAAACTGAAAGATACTGCAGACAAAGCAAGCAAAACCGTTGCTGAAAAGAACCAGGAACATAAGGGAAAGGGATA
Organism: uncultured Saccharimonas sp. (SeqCode); assembly: GCA_964531915.1. Lineage (GTDB taxonomy): Bacteria > Patescibacteriota > Saccharimonadia > Saccharimonadales > Saccharimonadaceae > UBA1547. The sequence continues at coordinate 32,638 of CAZHFQ010000002.1, forward strand.
GCAAAATGGTCGAGAGACAACAAAGTAACTGGGTTGATGAACATCGAGGTCTAGTCGTTATTTGTATAATCGGTATCATACTTTTTTTCGTTGCTGTATCTTCAATTAAACAAAACAACGACAAGACCATTACATTCACACCATCCGACGGTTATGCTCTAGCAATTGCAAATGCTAGAGTAGCATCGACATCAAATGCCCTTGATGGAACAGGTAAATTAACAGAAGACACGTGCAATAAACTTGGAGAACTTGCAAAACAGTTCAACTCTTCAGCAAATTATATTAAATGTGATTCAACTTCTTCGATATACCTTGACACACCAGATATTTCTGACAAAGATATTCTGACACTATCAGATGAAAACTATACTGCAAAGTTTACGACTGATAAAGACATAAATAAGTTAATCGATTATACCTTTATAAGCAAACCTTCTGGCGGGTTCAATGAATATGGTGGGCGAAAATAATTGTCGTTCTGGACAGAAAACTATAAATTAATCTATAAACCTACTGACAACACCTCTGTTATTTGCTATAATAGGTGTATTATGAATAAGTTGTTGGGCAGTGTTATTTTAAGCAATAGGTTTCGCAATGCCTAACTGTATTGCTATCGCAAAAACTGGCGAACAATGTTCTGCCAGAGCGATGCATAATGACAAGTATTGCTATAGGCACAACCCAAACATATCCGAAACTGACAAGTTGAATGCAAGCAGTAATGGTGGCAGTAAAAGGCAGGTTATGACTGATGTCGAACCAGTGTCACTTGATAGTATTACAAGTATCGTTGGTTTGATTGAAAGCAATACAAATGCAGTTCGAACGGGCGAAATAGACCCAAAGGTATCGAATGCGGTAGTTCAGAATATTAATGCGTTGTTGAAGGTGTATGAAATTGCTGTTATTGATAATAGAATGCGTCAATTGGAGAAAAAAGCAGGAATAAAAAGTCCTGACCCCCTTGTCGCCATAGGGATATAACTGAGTTATGAATACTACACTTTCAAAGCGGTTAACTGACATTGAAAACGCCATAATGCCCGAAAAAGCATATGCCTATCTTCAATACTTTGACTGGCAACAAACCGAACAAGAGGCAATTGATGAATGGAATGCTAAACATAACGCAAACTACACGATAGACGACTTTGACAACGTTACCGTCATTACATATGCAAAAACAATTAACCCAGAAGGTTAACCACACTTTGTAGCAACTAGGGTATTTATTACATAATAATGTTAAAATCACTATATGTTAGGCGATGGTAGTAAAAGCGGTTCTTTAAGTGAATTAGTCGGTCTATTTCAAGCGAATAGGGACGCTGAAAAAGAATCACTAAAACCTGAGAATCTCAGGTATATATTGTATGCCCGTAAGTCAACCGTTGACGAGGGAAGGCAAGAAAAATCTATACCTGACCAAATCAGCGATTGTTTAGATAGGGTCGTAATCCCAAACCATATAAAACTCGACGATAAAGACATTATTGAAGAAAAAGGGTCGGCAAAAGAACCTGATATTCGCAAGGGGTTTCGTGGTATGTTAAACGCAATTATCGCAGGAAAATATGACGGTATAATTTGTTGGCATCCTGACCGTTTGGCACGAAATATGAAAGAGGCGGGTGAAATTATTGATTTCCTAGACAAAGGCGTAATAAAAGACCTTAGATTCGCTACCTCGACCTTTGAAAACAGTCCCACAGGCAAGATGCTACTTGGTATGTCGTTTGTTATGTCAAAACAATACTCAGAGCATCTAAGCGAAAGTGTCGAACGTGGTAATAGACGAAAAACTGAAGATGGTTATTTCCTAGGTAAAATGAAACACGGTTACTATATATCGGATGGAAGGTTATTTCCTGATGGTGAAAACTATGGCATTATCCAAAAGGCATTTAATATGCGACTTGAGAATGCATCACAAGCAGAGATTCAACGGTATTTAAATAGTCGTAAAGATTATAGTGTAAAACGAAGTGGCGGTGAATCAAAAGCATATAAGTGGGACAAAGACAGCGTTTCCAAACTACTCAGGGACACTTTTTACGTTGGGGTGCTTAAATATGGTAATGCGTATTGTGTTTTGCGAGAGTGCTACGATTTTACGCCTGCCATAACCGAACAGGAGTTTTTACAGATTAATCCCCACCAAGACCTCAATACGATGCGATTTAAGGCGTCACAGGCGGTTCGTAGCAATATAAGTGCTAAGTTGTTGAATAATCGTATATATTGCGGTGATTGCAACCAAACACTATCTGCTGGAATTATTACAAAGAACAATGGAACTGAACAAAGGTTTCGTTATAGGTGCGAAACTAGGTCGTGTCCGATGTATAACAAAGGTCCGAGGGCAAAAATTGTCACTGATTTTTGTATTGATTTCCTAGATGACCACCAGTTCACTACTAAGAGTAACTATGAAAATTATAAAAAAGAAATGGGCGACCATCTTCAAGACCGCAGGGGTGAACTATCAAAAACTATTACATCACTAGTGAAACAGAAATCGGATAAGGAAAGGGAATCAAGCAATGCTTTGCGAATAGCATCTGACCCTACACACCGATTAGCGAAACGATATGAGGAACAGGTCGAAAAACTTGATGTCGAACTTGCTGAAATCAATAAAGACCTGAATGATGCAAAGTCCGAAAAAAAGCACTTGGTGGATGCTATTGTGTCGTATGAAAAATACCTCGAACTTTTCAAAAATGTTGCAGTTTTACTTCGGTCAAACCCTAGTTTGGAACTACTAGATAAAATACTGCTTAATTTCTTCTCGAAACTTGTTGTAAAGGGTGATTTTGTTCCGCCAAATAATGCTATTACAAGATGGGAAGTTATCGACTATAAACTAAAAGAACCCTATGCAGAGTTCTTAAAGTCGAAAGATTTCGAATGTGGTCGGGGTGAAAGGACTTAAACCTTCGACCTCTCGGTCCCAAACCGAGCGCGCTATCAACTGCGCCACACCCCGACGTCGGAATCCGCCTTTTAGTTCGTAAATAAACAAGTTTATTTACTTCACTTTTTTGGCGGTTCCTCCTTTCGAATTTTAAAACAGCAAGCTTGGTTTTAAAATTCGTATAAAAACCGGAAACTGCAAATTGCTGCAGAACAAGAGGAATTATAGCGTATTTCAACAACTTTTTCTAGTGTTATATGCTAAAATAGAAATAATTTATTATGTTGAAAAATATCTTTAGACCCAAACGTCGTAATATTTGTGGATTGGAAATATCTGACTGGGTGTTTGTTGCGGTTGGTTTAATAATTTTTGCAGTCATTTCACTTTGGACAATAACAAAATCTTCTTTTTGGTTTGATGAAGCTTTTGGTGTATATTTAATTCATTTTAATTTTATTGATATTGCAAGATATACAGCAACTGATGTTCATCCGCCACTTTTCTATTGGCTGTTAAAACTTTGGGCTATGTTATTTGGCGATACCGAACTTGGTCTTCGTTCGATGAGCGTATTTTTTGGGGGAGTTGCAATACTATTCGGATATATGCTGACGAATAAGCTATTTAACAGGTTAGCAGCTAGAATTAGTCTAGTTTTTATGGTTCTTTCGCCAATGCTTATTCGCTATAGCCAAGAGGCGAGGATGTATACGCTAGTTACAGCAATTGCCCTAGTCGCAACATATGTTTTGGTATATGCGATGGACTCAAAGAAAAAATTCCCATGGGTTATATACGGATTATTAGTTGGAATGGGGATGTGGGTACATTATTATGCAGCAATTGTTTGGATTGCTCATTGGGTGTGGAGGGCTGATATTATCAGAAGAACTGCCAAAAAAGGCGAATATCTTCGTAAATTCTTTACAAAAGAATGGATATTGTCTTTTTGCATAGCAATTGCCGTATTTATTCCCTGGTTACCATTTTTCATTGGGCAATCACTAATTGTACAAATAGCTGGTTTTTGGATACCGCCAGTAAGTCTTGGCACACCATTAAACTTTCTGACAAACACGGTGTATTACAAAGATTTAGGCGAGGCGACTGGTTGGTTGGCGTTTTGTTTGCTGGTGGCCAGTGTGTTTTTGGGCGTACTGGCGTACAAGGTCAACAAATCACTTAATAAAGCCGACCGTCAATCATACAGATTAATTATCACATTAGCGTTTGTCCCAGTCATTATATTGTTTTTAGTATCAGTGCCAATTCGCTCGACCTTCATTGACAGATATCTAATAACATCAACACTAGGCATAACAATGTTTATAGGGGTTACGTTGGCGCTGGGCTATAAGTTCTTGCGGATTAGATGGAGATATTTGTCAACAGTTTTCATAGCTGCCTTGATGATTATGGGGATTGCCAACGTATATTATTTAGGGAACTACAACAAGAACACTCATGATTCGAATCAGACCAGACAAATTATCGAAGCGGCAAACGCAAAAGCCAAGAACGGACAACCAGTTATCGCTGCAACGCCCTGGCTATTTTATGAAGCTGTATTTTATGCGACCGATAATCACCCTGTTTATTTCCTTCATGTTACGGACTATAAATTTGGTTCACTTGACATGTTGAAGTACAGTGATAATCATAAAATTAAAGATATTTCTGCGTTCGCCAAAAAGAATCCAATAATTTGGTATGTTGGCTGGATTGGCAATGGTGATATAAAGACCCCATATTCAAATTGGAAAAAGATTCAAGAATTTACGATTAACGACCCTATTAGTGATAAACCAGAATATAAAGCGATACAGTATAACATTGCAAATTAGAAAGGTTTTACCTTGGTCTGGTTAAAGCAATTTTTCGGGCGTTATCCGTAAATTGCCTTTTTATTTTTTTGACAGTAAACTTTCCATATTTTCTAATAACTGCTTGCATTATTAAAAAGTCGGCAATCTCTGGGTTTTTAGGCAACAACGAACCGTGCATATAACTGCCGATAACATTTTTATATCTGGCGCCTTCGCTAACGTCTAGCGTGTTATTGCCGGCACCTAATCTGACTCGTCCCAAGGCAGCGACTTTGTGCCCCAAAAACGTTTGACCACTGTGGTTTTCGTAACCGATAATATCACCGAATTGTTCACTATGAGTGACAATATTGCCGATCAAACGTTCTGATTTGCCGTAAGTCTCTATGTCCAAAAGCCCTATGCCTTTTATAATTTCACCATCTGAAGTCTTGAAAAAGTTTCCAAACAACTGATAAAGGCCACAAATCATCAGCATTGGTACGTTATCATCCGCTAATTTCTTTAGGGTGGTGCCAATTGCAAGTAAGTCTTTTTGTATTTTACTTTGACCACTGTCTTGTCCGCCACCACCAATAATAATATCAACATCGTCAGGGAATTTGTCACCATGATTATATTCGATCACTTTTGGCTCATAACCATACCATTGCAGCCGTTTTTGTAGGCATAAAACGTTTCCGCTATCACCATAAATATTCATATCGTTAGAATAAAGGTTCAAAATTGTGATAGATTTTTTGCTCATCTCGTTAGAACTCTCTTTCTGGTAGCAAGTTTTGAATCTTAAAAGTGCGGTTTCTTAGTCTGATAGTTCTAGCGGGACTCACTTTATTACCTCAACATGAGTAATTTTAGACAATGTTTTTCTAATTGAAATCATAGCTGTGTATGTGCAATATATACGCATAGGTTGTTTTTTGGAAGTTTCAACGAATTTTTTCAAGGCATTTTTTAAATCGACGTCAACATTTTTAATTGATACCTCGTCATATCGTAATCTGAGTGCCATGTCATAGGCGCGGATTCCTGACACTTGGTTTACGCCAGTTTTTATCAAGCTTGAAAAATCAACATCCCAAAGCCATGACATATCACGTCCATCAGCATAATTATCGTTAATCGTTATCATCGTCGCATAATCAATAGGGTCAAATGACCTAAGGCTAAGTCGAAAACCAGACGGATTTTTGACTAGCACTAATTCTAGTGGTCTGCCATCGACATTTAGTAGCTCACCACGACCAAAGGCGGGTGTAACTTTGGATAATGCAGTTATAAGTTTTGATTCATCAATATTACTGCCAATTATTACCCTAACAAGTGAAAGTGCGGCGGCGGCATTAAAAACATTGTATACACCATTTAATTTTAATTTTGTTTTTATTTCTTTGCCGTCAATAACAAATGTGGCTGATTTGTCTGAAAACTTTGATAAAACAACATCAGCTTTTTTAATTGAATTCGAATTTGTCGTGTGGTTGTGCAAATTATCGTCACTTGGGAAAAGTGAGAGTAAACTATCGTCGAGTCCAAAAAATCGTACCTTTTTTTCGTTCAATGATTTAGCGATACTTGCTATTCGCTTGTCTTCACGGTTTAATATCACGGTATCAATTGTCGTTTCTGCTATTCGTCGAAGTAAATTTGTAGTGTGATCGATTTCACCAAATCTGTCGAGCTGGTCGCGCATTACGTTTAAAAGCAAACTAAATCTCGGTTTAATTTTATTTACAAAATGAACGGCGTGGGCTTCATCAAGTTCCAGTACCGCGATATCTGCATCAAGATGTCCTTTTAAGTCAATTTCTCCAAGTAGTGCTGCAGCAATACCACGAGTAAAATTACTGCCAGTTCGGTTAGTAAAAACCTTTACTCCCTGACTTTCAAGTAATTCAACTACCATTTTCGTCGTAGTTGTTTTACCATTTGTTCCACTAATAACCACAACACCGAGGGGTAGTTTAGCCAACGTGTGTTGGATGAATTCAGGATAAATATGTTCAACAACTAACCCGGGTAGGGCTGAACCGCCGCCGCGTAGACCGGCAACGTTCTTAACGACTTTGCCTAAAAGTGTGACCAGGGGCTTTGACATATGGTCTATTATAACGTAAGCAGTTATATTGAACCAATATAACATTAGGTCGCCTCGAAAGTGCAAATATACTTGCGCTTTACTCGTCTCGCTAATGGTATAATGGTGACATGTTTTTAGTGGGTATATTATCCTGGTGGTATAAAGAAGGCTGGTTCTCTCAGCTTCAGACTATGAAGGACAGGCTTGCGGCTTCGGCTGACTTCTTTTCGGTTGGGCTTCTGGCAAGTACAATTTTTGCACCTTTTAGACAGATTTCTGCCGGAAAAGTCTCGGGACCAATCGGCTATCAAATGCGCGCATTTTTTGATAGGTTAATATCACGGTTTATTGGTGCGTTTGTTCGTATGTCAATGATTGTGGTTGGGCTAGTTACGATGTTTTTTCAAGTTGTTTTCGGATTAATATTGATTGTAATGTGGCCGATTCTTCCACCCTTTTTAGTAATCGGCTTGATTTTAATGGTGATTGGATGGGTTCCTCAGTGGGTGAATTAAAGTTTAATTACAAAAGCCCGCGCAGCGAAAAAGCACGTATTAGCGTATTATTTAGCAAAAATTGGCTTCAATTATTATCTGCTTTGGTATTAATATTGCTGATATTTGGGATATTCCTATTGGTTATCGAATCATCAGTCGGATGGGCAATTATAGGACTTGCGATTTTACCTGCCATGACAGTTGAATGGTATAAAGGGGAATTAAAACATATTGCAGCAATTAATAACCCAAAATCAATTGACGATGTTTTATCGGGTGAAGTTCTTGGAAGGCTTTCAAAACAGCCGACTTCGCGTGAAATTGCCACGATAATTAGTAGATTGCCGGGTGGATACTTTTTTTCTGCCAGATTTGGTATCGGTGCGGCTTTTTTACAAGAATTAATCAATGAAAATGGGTCTGATATGCAAACGGTCTGGCAACAAGCTTGGGATTTAAAAAAACAAACTGACAGTAAAAATATTTCGGCGGCTATTTTAGTTGTTGCAATTATCCGCTCGACCCAAAATTACCAAACACTATTAAGCCACTTACAACTTGATACGGACGATTTAGTTCGTGGGATTCAGTGGTATGACCACCTGCGTGGATTAATCGAACGACATCGGATACCTAAACGAACTGGTGGAGTTGCCAGGGATTGGTCTTTTGGCTGGACGCCACTACTTAATCGTTTTGGCAGACAAATGGGAGTTTCAGGTGAGTCGTATTTTCAGTTGACTGCTCATGGCGAAGCTCTAGATCAATTAATGGGGATTTTTAGCAAAAAAGGTCGTCAAAACGTGGTATTAGTGGGGCAGTCAGGTGTTGGCAAGACCGAAATAGTTAATGCTTTTGCTGCTAGATTAATGGATGCCAGAGTTAAAATACCGACAAGCCTTAAGTTTAGACAAGTTTATGATTTGGATGCGGCATCGCTACTTGCAGCAGCTCCTGATAGGGGTGGGCTGGAACAGCTTATCCCACGAATTTTAGGTGAGGCATACAGTTCAAAAAATATAATAATATGCTTGGATAACGCGGAATTATTTTTCGAGGATGGCATTGGTTCGGTTGATGTTACAAATGTCCTACTGCCAATATTAAAAGCTGGTAATTTGCGTATGATTCTAACTGTTGATGAACAGCGATATTTGCAAATTAGTAAACGTAATCCGGAACTCGCTAATGCCTTGAACCGAATTGTTGTACCACCAGCAGGCCGCGATGAAACAATCAAGATTATGCAAGATCAGGCTATTACAATTGAATTTAAAAACGATGTAACTTTTATGTATCAGGCACTCGTCGAGGCATATCGACTGGGTGATAGATACGTTCATGATTTTGCTATGCCAGGAAAGGCGATAAAACTTTTGGAATCGTCAGCTAATTATAATATCAATGGATTAGTCTCTGCAGAGTCAGTCCGTCAGGCGATTGAAAAAACACTGGATATTAAAGTCAGCGTAGCCTCGGATGATGGCGAGCGCGAAAAATTGTTGAATTTAGAAGAATTAATCCATTCTAGGATGATAAACCAAGTAAGAGCCGTGGGCGTTGTCAGTGATGCCCTAAGGCGCGCCAGGGCTGGTGTCCGTAACCTTAATCGTCCGATTGGTACATTTCTATTTTTAGGACCAACTGGAGTTGGTAAAACGGAACTAGCAAAATCCCTAGCAGAAATATATTTTAACGGTGAAGACAGGATTATTCGTGTTGATATGAACGAATATGTCAGCAGTAACGATGTAAGTAGGTTAATTGCTGATGGGGCAGACAACACCAATAGTTTAACGGCGCGAGTGATGAAACAGCCATTTAGCGTAATATTGCTGGACGAGATTGAAAAAGCTCACACAAATGTTATGTCAACACTACTCCAAATGCTTGACGAAGGAATTTTACGTGATATCAAAAATCGTGAAGTGAGTTTTAGGGACGCGATTATCGTTGCAACCAGTAATGCTGGGGCTGATAGAATTAGAGAATATATCGATAGGGGATACGACATTGCACAATTTGAAGACAAATTTGTTGACGAACTGATTAGTAGCAATCAGTTCAGACCAGAATTTTTGAATCGTTTTGATGAGATTGTGACGTTTAGACCGCTTAGTAAAAACGAACTTCTAAAAGTTGTCGATTTGATGATTAACAGTGTTAATAAAACACTAGCCCTACAACAAGTTAGCGTTATGGTTGCTGATGACGCTAAATCATACTTAGTTGATGTAGGATACGACCCACGCCTCGGTGCCAGACCGATGCGTCGAGTTGTTCAAAGGGCTGTTGAAAATACAGTTGCTAAGCAAATGTTATCGGGCACGGTTGAACCGGGTAGTGTAATTGAAATATCACTTGAACAAGTCAAACAAATAATTGATTCTAAAATTGATGCAGACAAGATAGCTCAGGGTGAAAGTTAAAATTATGGTCTTAATGTTCCGGCGAATACTTGCCAGGCCAATAACGATTTAGCGACCAAACTTAGGATTATATACGAACGTTCGCCATATAAATAATCTTTCCACGGGCCAATCTTTTTATATTGTAAGATCATATTTATTGCAAAACAGTTAAAGAAAATAAAGATTGAAACAAATATCCAATAAACAAATGTTGGGGCGGCACTGCCGTTATCAGCCCCGAGCCACATGTAAAACGCAACAGCAAGCCAGGGGATTAAACCAGCCACGCTACCAATCCAAAAACTCAGCCAATTTGTCTTTTTTGTTGTTTGGTTGTGTATTTCCATAACCAAACCCATCAGATTCATTAATGCAGTTAGGGCGAAAATCATTACTAAACTGAATAAGTCATAAATTCCAACAAGAAGTGATATAGACACCATCATGATACTGGCCGAAATTGAATATTCAATCCAGCGGGCTTTGTTGATACCATGCGATAAATCTTTGTTGTATGTTTTGTTATAGACAGTTGCAATTATTAAATGTGCAGCAGCAGATAAAAAGAAAAATACTGCGATTAAAGTAGGCAAGGGCAAATCAAAAAGAAATTTTGTTGTTGGCTGAAGGCTTTGAGTCATTGTATTAAACGACAAGTAACTTCCGCTAATTGGCAAGACGAATGCCTTACTTAGTATTAGAACTAAAACACCCTGTACTAGATGCAAGAACCCCATTGTTAAGTTAAAATTTCGTAGACTTTGTTTTGTAATTTTTTTACTCATGCTTTTATTTTACCTCAAGTTTTAGCTTTATGGTATTTTTATTTATTCCTCGGTTTAAATATATGCTTGGCCGATGTGTTTGAAATCATTTCACGAATCATATGGATAAATTCAAATTCCGGAAACATTTTTAGCAGTCTTTCGGCGCGCGCCTTGTGGTTGGCATGTAGTTCTTCATACGTTTTTACGCCATGATCTTGCGAAAATGTACTCGCGTCACCGGTCAACATGTTAATAATCGAAGGAGTAATCTTATCGACAAGCCTAACGAATCTGGCTTCGGGTTCTGTTTGCTTTTCATATCTTTCTAAAAGCTGTGCTAGATGCGGAGGTAACTCTTTTAACAGCCGTTTTGTGGCTTCTTTTTCGGCCAATTCTTTTTTCTCGCGGTCTTCATCACTAATTCCAAACGTCCAAGTGTCACCGACCTGTGATTCTGGCAAATCGTGCACCAGGCTATACTGTGCAACTAGTCCAGCATCAAGCTCGGGATAATAATCTGCAGCCAGCTCCACGGCCGAAATTGCAAGATGAAAGCTGTGCTCTAGGTCATTTTCGCGCTTACCACTTGGGTATCTGGGGGCGCGTTCAACCTGAGCAAATATAACAGTGAGTTTACCTAAATCTAATAAATAGTCATGAGCCTGCTTGGCCTTAGATTCCGTGCGTTTATCAGTCATAAATTAATACTAACACAATTATTTTGGTACCCTGGGCTGGGATCGAACCAGCGACCTTAGGCTTAGAAGTCCTCTGCTCTATCCACTGAGCTACCAGGGCATTGGTGTGGATAATTTGTATAGCATTTCTGCCATTTCGTGCTATTTAAGTACTATTCACTGACCCGTCTGTCTGTGTCCGAGCTGACAAGAAGGCCAGGCAGGACGGGCAGGGCTACCAGGGCGAAGTACCGTAGTTATTATATCAAAGTTTATCGAAAACGTATCTTGTGAATTCTGATATCCAATTTGCAACCATTCAGGGTTGGACCCTGAGTCACTAGTTACTATATTGAAAAATTTAATATAATCGGCAAAAGAAATAATGTATAGTATTGTATATAATGGGTAAATGAGGGGGATAAAAAATGGCAGAAATTATTGATAACGGTCCATCACCAACGGTAGCAAATATAATGACGGCTACAGTCGAAAACACAAATTATAGGACTACGCTGTGGACAGGTAACAATTTGCAATTAACCCTAATGTCGATTGAAT
>CAZHFQ010000003.1:0-32118 GCA_964531915.1 uncultured Saccharimonas sp. (SeqCode)
ATCGCAATTAGTCCTGTTATATGGGGTGAGCAAGTGGTTATTCGTTTACTCGATAAGTCAGGCGATACGTTTAACATTGAAGAAATGGGTTATGCTGGTAGGGCTCTTCGTGCAATTCGAAAAGGTATAAAAAAACCTAACGGAATGGTTCTTACATCTGGTCCAACTGGTAGTGGTAAAACCACCAGTCTGTATGCATTGATTAAAGAAATAAAAAATGACACCATTAACATCGTTACATTAGAGGATCCGGTCGAGTATAAAATGGATGATGTAAACCAAATCCAAGTGAATACCGATGTTGGGCTGACTTTTGCTAGTGGTCTTCGTTCAATTCTTCGTCAGGATCCAAATGTTGTAATGGTTGGAGAAATTCGTGATAGTGAAACTGCTAACCTAGCCGTCCAGGCAGCGCTGACTGGACATTTAGTATTCAGTACTTTGCATACAAATAGTGCGGCGGGTGTTTTGCCAAGACTCCTGGATATGGGGATTGAACCATTTTTAATTGCCAGCACAGTCAATACGATTATTGGACAACGGTTAGTTCGTCGGGTTGGTAAAAAGCGTGAAGCCTATCAGTCCAATCCAATCGAGACTCAAAATATTATGGCTACTGTTGGGCACTTATTACCGAAGACGAAGGCTGATGTTGCAAGGATTTCGCAAGATTTAGGCTATAAAGACTTGCCCCTAAGTGGACAAAGCGCTTATACTCTAGTTAGAGGTATTGAATCTTCGCAATCGCCAAACTCGAAGGGTTATAGCGGTAGAGCTGGATTATATGAAGTGATGGACGTCACCGAAGAAATCCAAAGCCTGATTGTTGCACATGCAACCAGCGCCGAGATACAACGGAAAGCCCAAGAACAAGGCATGGTAACAATGCGACAAGACGGTTATCTAAAAGTCTTGCAGGGGATCACAACGATCGAGGAAGTTAATAGAGTAACATCAGATACAGCATAGAAGAAGGGTGGAAAATATGGATAAAAAAGAACTAAAAATCGAAATACTTTTAGAAGAAGTTGTAAAAAAGAAAGCTTCTGATTTACATCTTCAGGTTAGTTTACCGCCGATGTTACGCGTTGACGGAGTATTAGTTCCTATTATGGGTTTTGACCCTCTTGATGAACAAACCATTGAATCACTTATTTTTGCAATTCTAGACCAAGATCAACGTCAGATATTATTAAAAGACAAGGAATTTGACTTTAGTTTCGCATTTGGTACACTAGGACGATTTCGTGTAAATGCCTTTCACGAACGCGGTAATTTAGCGGCGGCACTGCGGTTAATCCCAAATGAAATCAAGACAGTTACCGAGCTTGGCTTGCCTAGTGTAGTTATGGGTTTTGCAAATTATCCAAGGGGACTTGTCCTAATTACCGGTCCTACTGGTAGTGGGAAGTCAACGACTCTTGCTGCGCTAGTTGATAAGATTAACAGCGAGCGTTCACATCATATTATTACCATCGAAGATCCAATTGAATTTACTCATAAATCTAAAAAATCAGCTGTTGTACAGCGCGAAGTTCATTATGATACGTATAGTTTTAGTGCCGCGCTTCGCTCGAGTCTACGTCAGGATCCAGATGTTGTTCTTATTGGTGAAATGCGCGACCTTGAGACCATCAGTGCGGCTATTACAATTGCTGAAACTGGGCATTTAGTGTTTGCAACACTCCATACTAACAGCGCGTCCCAGTCAATTGATCGTATGATTGATGTATTCCCGCCTCATCAACAGCCACAAATCAGGGCGCAACTTTCAAATATTTTGATGGCAATCTGTTCACAACGGTTAATCCCTGCGATTGGTGGCGGACGTGTGGCTGCGGCCGAAGTATTAGTCACAAATCCAGCGGTTCGAAATATCATTCGTGAAGGCAAGGCTCATCAATTAGATGCTGTCATCCAAACTGGTGCTGACCAGGGTATGCAAACGATGGATCGTACATTAGTTGGCTTGGTTCAAAATGGCACAGTCACGTATGATAATGCCTATGCGGTTGCGGTTGATTTGGTAGAATTCGAGAGGCTAATGAGAGGTTAACAATGAAATGAAAAAATTCACCTACGAAGCTCGCGACCAAGCCACGGATAAAATTACAAAAGCGACAGTTCAGGCTGATTCAGAATCTGCTGCTGCCAAGCTGCTGATAGAACAAGGGTTTACGCCGCTTAATATTAAAGAGCAAAACGAATATGATAATCCAATTGCTCGAATAACAGGTCGAATTACAACAAAGGATAAAGTTGTTTTTTCGCGTCAACTCGCAACTTTAATTGGTGCAGGACTGCCATTAGCCCAGAGTCTTCACACAGCCCAAGAGCAAACCCAAAATAAAAGGCTACAATCGATTATTGGTGAGGTGACTGTTTCTGTTGAAGGCGGTAAATCGCTGTCTGATTCGTTTGCCAAATACCCAGAGGTTTTTGATGTTATATTTCTGGCACTTGTCGGTGCTGGTGAATTATCGGGCACACTTGATGATTCATTAATGAGGATTGCAGACCAACAAGAAAAAGACGCAGCGATTATGAGTAAAATTAAAGGGGCGCTAACTTATCCGATTATTGTTCTTGTAGTTATTTTTGGCGTTATGGCTTTTATGTTATTTACTGTAGTCCCTCAGGTTGAAAAATTATACAAAGATCTAAAGCAGAACTTACCGTTTATTACCGAAATAATGGTTGGTGCGGCCAATGCTTTGATACATTTTTGGTGGTTGATATTAATTGTTTGTGGGATTGGGGTATATTTCCTCATACAATATCTAAAAACAGATGCTGGCATCAAGATGAAAGACACATTGAAGTTAAACATGCCAATATTTGGTCAAATGTTTAGAAAATTATATATGGCACGTTTTGCGCGTACTGGCCAGACACTACTTAGTACTGGGGTTAGCATGTTGGATATGTTAAATTTAACGTCCAAGGCAGTTAATAATACAATAATTAGCAAAAGCATCCTTAGAGCCGCTGAAAAAGTAAAAGGCGGTAAGGCATTGTCCACGTCACTTCAATCAGAAGAATATATATTATCACTAGTGCCGCAAATGATTAAAATTGGCGAACAGTCAGGTAGGATTGATGAAATGATGGGTAAGGCTGCACAGGTTTATGAGGACGAGCTTGACGAACAAGTAAGAACAATATCAACCGCAATCGAGCCTGTTTTAATGGTCGTTTTGGCAATTGTGGCTGGGAGTATGGTTGCGGCGATACTTTTACCAATCTATAGCTTGGTAAATGGAATAAATGTATAGACATAATGGGGGTTGTAGGGTAATATAAATTCAAGCATAAGCGTGTATGTACGTTTAGCACTAAATCCATTCATAAGAAAGGTGGAAAAATTGTTATGAAGGCTCAACGAAAAGAAAAAGGTTTTACGATTATCGAAGTTGTATTAGTACTTGCAATTGCCGGTTTGATATTTTTAATGGTGTTTATTGCATTGCCGGCTTTACAGCGAAGTCAACGCGATACCCAGCGCAAAAACGATTTAAGCAGGTTAAACACAGCACTTTCAAGTTACCAATCGAATAATCGCGGGGCACTGCCAACAGACGCAGCTTCTTGGACAAGTTTTGTAACAAGGTATGTTACGGTTAATGGTGATACTTTCGTTGATCCATCAGGGACAAACTATAACCTTAGTACGACAGCATCATTGCCGACTTCATTTAATGCATCTACACCTGTAATTAGAGCAACTGTAGGGGCGACCTGTAATGGAGAGAATATAACTACTGGGCAAGGTGCTCGAAAAGTTGCATTCCAAATGAAACTTGAGGGGAGTGGGACTGCTTGTCAAAATAATTAGAATTTTACACTTTGGTTTCTAAAAACCTCGGTTGAAATATCGAGGTTTTTCTTTTTACATGTAATTACGGTATGATAGTGCTAATGGAACAACTTATTATATATCTTTCCTTAGTTATTGTTGGTTTGTGCCTTGGTAGTTTTGCGGGCGCGACCGTTTGGCGATTACGCGCCCGTCAATTAGTACAGGATAAGAAAAATGGGGGAAGGGTTAATGAAAATGAGTATAAACATCTAGATAAATTAACGAAAAAGTCGTTATTTAATGATCATTCAGTCTGTTTGAATTGCTCGTATAGGCTGAAGTGGTACGACTTGATTCCGCTGATAAGTTGGCTTTCACTTGATGGAAAATGTCGTAAGTGTCGAAAACCGATTGGCTATTTTGAACCAATAGTAGAAATAGGGGTTGCTGCATTTTTTGTATTATCATATGCATTTTGGCCATATTCATTTAACACTGGTGCTGCTGTTACACGGTTATTACTTTGGCTTATTGCTGGTGTACCAATTGCAATTTTATTCGCATACGATTTAAAATGGTCACTGTTAGACGTAGCAGTTAATCGTATATTAATATTTATAGGGGCGTGTAGTGCCGCATTGGTAATTATTAATTCACCCAATAAATTAGGGACATTGTATAGTGTTTTAGGTTCGACGCTAATTTTAAGCGGCCTTTATTACGTTATTTATAAATTTTCAAAAGGAAAGTGGGTCGGTGGTGGTGACTGGCAGTTGGCGTTGGGGCTAGCGCTTTTGCTAGCGGATTGGAGAATAGCTTTTATGGCCTTGTTTGCTGCCAATTTTATTGGCTGCTTGATAGTTATCCCAGCTATGGCTATGAAAAAACTAAAACGCAATTCAAGAGTTCCGTTTGGCCCATTATTAATAGCAGGGTCTTTTGTTGCCTTAATAACTGGTAATTATTTTATAAGCCTTCTATTTTACAACTTAGTATAGGGTTATATCTATAATTTGCTTATGCTATAATTGTGAGCAAATGAAGCCTTTAAATAAAGCTGGTTTTACTATAGTCGAAACGATGCTTTTTCTTGGTATTTCTGGACTTTTGATTATGGGTGTTCTAGCGGGAACCGGGTCTTCGATTAACACTCAGCGCTATAGAGACAGCGTGACTTCACTCAGGGCATTTTTACAGGGGCAATATTCGGAGGTTTCCAATGTCAGAAATGCCAATACCTCTGTGATGTGTCAAGGCAGTCCTGTCGATTCGCGTGGACGATCTGACTGCGTAATTCTTGGTCGTCTAATAACAACTATTGATAACAAAAAACTATCAGTAAGAGATGTTATTGGTTATACCAATCCCAATTCTCCTCAACCTACGGATGACATAGCTGCTATTAAACAATACAATATTAGTGTTTCCAGTTCTGGGTTGGCTGAAACGTACGAAGTTGAGTGGGGTTCATCAATGATGCAAGATGATGGTAATACGCCGATAGATTTTTCGATGTTAATTATTCGTTCACCGCTAAGCGGTGTTATCCGAACGTTTGTCTCTATCCCGTCAACACCATCAACAGACTTAGATTCATTAGTAGATACCACAAAGTTGACTAATGACGCTAAGATTTGTGTTGATTCAAACGGGTTATTGTCAGGTACGAAACTGGCCGTATATATCAATAAAAATGCAACAAGTGCCAGTGGGATTGAAACCTTAGGAGACGATAGCGAATGCAAATAATTAACAAATCTGTTGGTCGGGGCGATACTTTGATTGAAGTCTTGTTTGCAGTTGCTGTATTTAGTCTGGTTGCAGTTGGGTCGCTCTCGATCATGAATCAAGGCACCGCCACCGCTCAACGCGCCCTTGAAATTTCGTTGGTTAGAGAGGAAGTTGATGCTCAAGCCGAAACTCTACGATTTTTAAACGCGTCTTATATCAGTTCTCCGAATAGTACACAGGCGACTCAATGGAAATCAATTGCCGCTAACCTTATTAACCCCAATGCTTCACCCTATAATGCCACTGGGACGTGTCCATCGTCACCAATTAATAGAAGTTTTATTTTGGATCCAAAAACAGCTAAAGTTGTGCCGCTAGTTAATAGTAATTACCAGCAGGCTTCTACATTCTCGCAAGTTCGATATAATGGGAGTAATTTTAATCACGCTGATGGAATTTGGGTAGAGGCAGTACGTACAAGGGTCGCAGATAATCATCAGGGTAATGCTGGCTATATAGATTTTCATATTCGAGCATGCTGGGATAGTCCAGGTCAGTCTGTTCCTGCGGCATTAGGAACGATTGTGAGGTTGTATGAACCTCTTTAACATTAAAGTTGACAAAGGGTTTACTATTATTGAACTAATGCTTGCGATGGCGTTTTTATCAGCTCTTCTTCTTGCTATTGCGATGACAGTTATTCAAATTAGCAACATTTATAACAGAGGCTTAACTTTTACGAATGTTAACCAAGCAGGAAGTATGCTTGTCAGTGAGCTGCAAAGAAGCATAAGCGGAAGTCCACAATTTGATATTAGTGGGAGTGGGAGCGATGCTCGATATATTAACAAGACTTGGGGTGGTCGATTATGTGTGGGTCAATATAGTTACATATGGAACAATGGGAATGCAATATATTCAAAAAACCCAAATCTTTATATATACTCAGACCCTTCTAAAACTGATACAATTAATTTCGTCAAGACCATCGATCCAAATGCTAGTTATTGTACAGAACCAACTAGCAAAATTGATTCTTCAGGTGCAATCGAGCTGCTTAATAAAGGGCAAAATGATTTGGCAATTCAATCCTTTTCGATTAATTCCGAACCGTCTGCATATGATAGTACAACTGGACAGCGCTTATATAGTATAAGTTTTTATATAGGTACAAATGATCAGACTACACTAGAAAGTGGTTCAGAAGCTTGTCTATCGGGGAATGATGTAAAGTCAGATCCAACTTACTGTGCGGTGAATCGATTTGATATAGTAGCTAGGGCAGGAACTGGTAATGTTGCTAAATAATTCGCTCTTTGTAATTTTCCATACAATGGATGCAAAATGCGGGGAAGGTAAATAATGAAAGTAAATAATAACAAAAAACAATCAGGCGCAGTTTCACTATTTGTGGTTATATTTGCAGCACTGCTCATGACAGTTGTAACAGTCAGTTTTGTTCGTATAATGATTCAAAAACAACAACAGGCAAGTTCTTCAGACTTGTCGCAAAGCGCTTTTGATTCTGCACAAGCAGGAGTTGAAGACGCAAAAAGAGCGTTACTTCGTTACCAAGATATATGTAAAACTGGCGGGGATTGTGCAGCAGCCAAAAAACAAGTTAATTCAGAAGTTTGCAACGAAGCGGTTAGTGAATTAACGGATGTTAAAGGTAATGTAGTCCCGTCGGGAAATGAGGTCATTGTCCAAAATGCAGGTACCAGTAATGCACTAGACCAAGCTTATACGTGCGTCAAGATAACTACAGATACTGACGATATTTTTGGCTATTTAGAACAAGAGTCGTCTGAAATAATTTCCCTAATTGGAGTAAGTAATTTTAATAAGGTAAGGATTGAATGGTTTAGTGACGAGGATCTGCAGGGATCTGGTGAAACAAAAAAAGTACAAATACCAGAGTCTGTATCTGGATCACCTCTTCAAAGGGATTGGGTATCTTTAACTCAACAAAACCGCCCATCTATAATGCGGGCTCAATTGATAGAGTTTAATAAATCAGGTTTTTCACTTGATGATTTTGACGACAATGACAAGGTAGAAGGCTCTAACAATACTCTATTTCTTTATCCTTCGGATAAAATAGATTTAACTAAGAGTTTTAAAACGGACAATATACGGCCTGCTGCGCCAACTAATATCCCTACCCAAATATATTGCAAGGATATAACCAGTGGCGGCTATTCGTGTTTGGCAAATATTAAACTTCCAGTTACCGTTACGGATAATAATCACGGGGTTTTTCTAATACTTAAATCTTTGTATAAAGGAACTCATTATAGAGTTACATTATATGACAATACAGATAAACTAGTTAAATTTGATGGCGTACAGCCTTCAGTTGATTCGACTGGTCGCGCAAACGATATTTTTAGACGTGTTCAATCTAGGCTGCAAATGATGAATGTTGACTTTCCATATCCCAACGCAGAAATTAATATAAAAGGTAATCTTTGTAAGGATTTTATGGTTACAAATGATCCAACACCAGGCGTCGGGTATTTCCCAGGTAGTTGTACTCCTTAGGTGATAAAATTGTTATTTTGATTCACTATGGAATTTTTTATAGACATCATGTAAATGCTGATCCGTCACGTGAGTATATACCTGAGTTGTACTAATACTGCTATGTCCTAACATTGCTTGGACACTACGAATATCTGCACCATTCATAAGTAAATCGGTTGCAAAACTATGCCTCATTGTGTGAGGGCTGACATGTTTTGTAATGCCTGCAAGTCGGGTGTATTTATTAATAATTCGTTGTATACTTCTTGCCCCAAACCTACGGTAATCGCCACTATTTGTAACTTCATTATTACGGCTATAACTGATAAATAAAGGGGGTAATGTGTCGGTGCGTTTTTTTAAGTAATTGCTCACATGTAGGCCGGCGCTAACACTCACAAAAACTGGTCTGTCTTTTTGGCCTTTCCCGCGCACCATAAATTCATGACGTTTTGTATTTATATGGTCTCTATCTAGGTTTACTAGTTCTGACACGCGTAAACCACTTGAAAAAAGTAGTTCAATAATTGCGCGATCCCGCATACCTGTTTCTGTATCGGTATTAATCTGTGCTAATATTTGTTCAATCTCGTCATAACTCAAAAAAGTTACTTGTCTGCGGGATACTTTTGGTAATTGAATTTTGTCGGGTGATAAGCTGGGGATGTCACGTTTTGACAAGTAACTTAAAAATCCCCTCAGGGCTATCAGATGATAACTTTGGGTTATCGTAGACAATTCATCATCATTGTTATTTTTGTAACGGTTTAACCATAGCCTGTATTTACGAATAATTTCTGATGTTATTTTATCGACAGTTATATCGTTTGTAAATTCAATAAATCTTTCTAGATATAACGTATAATTCTCAGCAGTATGAGCTGAACGACCACCTTCCACCTCAAGGTGTTCGATATAGTCCAGTAGCAGTTCAGACATGTACATTCTATAAGCATAACGCATAAAAACTAAATTTTACACTAATCAAGAAATCTATCGAATATTTTGATACAATAAACGTTAAATAGTAGAAGGAGTATTATAGCTATGGCAGCAAAAAACACTAGTGGTATTCAGCAAACATTAATTATTTTTAAGCCAGATGCGGTTCAACGAGGCGTTGTAGGCGAAATTTTGACCCGATTTGAAAAGGTTGGACTTAAAATTATTGGTACCAAGATGGTTTCCCCAACCAAAGAACAGTATTACGAACATTATGAGCATATTGGTAAAATGGTTTCTCGTCGTGGTGAGAAAGCTTTTAGCGTAACGCTTGATTTTATGCTACAGGGTCCTGTTATTGCAATGGTGCTCGAGGGAGTGGATGCAGTTGAATTAGTACGAAAAATGGTGGGGGCGACAGAACCAAAATCAGCGGTAGCAGGGACGATAAGGGGCGATTATTCACATATAGGGTTTGCCTATGCTGATACGGCCGGTAAATCTACACCAAACCTTATTCACGCTAGTGGTGATATCAATGATGCCAAGCAAGAGGTTGGATTCTGGTTCTCGGACAGCGAATTATATGACTATAGCGTAATGCACGAAAAGTTTACAAGGTAATACAACAAGTTTTTTCTGTTACAATATTCATTGGGGTACGCCTCGGTAGCTCAACTGGATAGAGCAGATCCGTCCTAAGGATAAGGTTGTAGGTTCAACTCCTGCCCGGGGTACCATTTTGGAGAAAATATGAAAAAAAGAGTGCCAAAAGAAGAATCACAACAAGGTTTTGATGGTCAACGCGAAGGCGAGAACCTACTTTTTATTTTCCGCCGCCATATGATTGCAATGCGAAAAGGTTTTTATTTACTGGTTATACCGCTAATTATTACATCAATTCCACCACTTATTTGGCAGGCTAATCTAGGGTTATTCTTGCTGCCAGTCGCAGGGCTCGGTATTGGTTTAATAATATTTATCTATCATTTTATTTTGTGGTATTTCACTATATATATTGTTACCGACCAAAGAATTAGACAGATAACTCAGCGAGGCTTTTTTGGAAAAGAGGTAATTGACCTGCGCCTATCCAAGGTTCAGAGCATAAGCTATAATATACCAGGGTTTAGTGGTGATATTTTTCATTTTGGTACCATTGTCATCCACACATATGTTGGCGATTTAGTGATCCATCATGTTGAGCACCCAGTTAAAATATATAATAAATTACAAGATGCGGTCGATAATACCGCAATTAGTCAGGGAGATAATGAAGAAATTAATTAAAAAACTGGATAGGCGAAAGAGCTCGCCTCCACCTACTAGAATTACTAGTGAAACAATTGAACAACACAGAGAACATATTTTGGCAGGTGGTCGTAAGTTCAAGTATCCAATTCAATACGCACGTCATAGACTAGTAATAAACACCATTATTATTAGTGTTAGTGCTGTTGTGATAGCTATTAGTGTAGGTTGGTGGCAGTTATATCCTCAACAGAATTCAAGTGAGTTCATGTATCGCGTTACAAAGGTTATTCCGGTGCCTGTAGCCTATGTTGACGGTCAACCTGTTTTATATAGTGATTACCTAATGAAATATCTTAGTTCGGTTCGCTATCTCGAGAGAAAAGAGCAGCTTAATACAAAAACCGATAATGGCAAACGACAAATAGAATACGTTAAACAAATGTCTATGCAATACGTAATTGCTAATGCATATGCATCTAAACTAGCAGGCAAGCTCGATGTCTCGGTTAGTAGTAATGAATTAGATACATACTTAAAGGCACTCAAAAAAACGAGCACAGGTGAAATATCGGAACAAACTAATAACACGGTAATTATGGATTATTATGGTTGGAGCCCTTCAGAGTACCGCTATATTATCGAAAAAGAATTATTAAGACAAAAAGTATCATACGCAATGGATGAAGAGGCCCTCAGTACAGCCACTAGTATCGAGAAAAATCTCCAAAAATCTCCAAAAACAAGCTTGAATAAACTATCGGATTCAATTTCTAGGAAAAATAACGTTAAAACTGTGTATGGAACCTCGGGCTGGGTTCCGAAATCAAATCAGGATGGTGGGCTAGCAGCCGAGGCAGTTAAACTCAAGAAAAATGAGATATCATCAGTGATAAAATCAACATCTGACAAGGGTTATTATGTTATTAAATTATTAGGCACGAGGGGTGATCAGGTAAATTATGAGTACATTAATATCCCATTAACCGCTTTCACAAAATCATTAGAAAATATCATAAAAAGTAGTAAAGTTACCGAGTTTATCTCAATCCCAAACGTAAATGACGTATAGGCATACTACTGACGTCGACCTGTAAAAAAAGCGCATGAAACTATCTGAATATAAATACGATTTGCCTAAATCATTAATTGCTATTAATCCGCCAATGAAAAGGGGAACGTCGCGACTATTAGTTCTAAATCGTAAAACTGGCAAAATATTGGATAAAAAATATTCCGATTTGCCTGAATTTCTATGTGCGGGAGATGTATTAGTTTTGAATGACACAAGGGTAATTAAGGCTCGTCTGAAGGTATTAAATAAGAACGGCGATGTTAGAGAGCTGCTTATTTTAGAAAAGCATAGTTTTGACAGTAATTGGTATCGACATCGTGTGATGTATCGCCATAAAATTAAATCTGACGAGCAACTTAGAATAGGTGATGTGATAATAACAATTGAAGACGTTAGTGATGATGGCACAGCCATAGTTAGATGTGAGACGGATTTACTTGAATTAGCCGATGAATATGGAGAAGTTCCACTACCCCCATACATGCATCGTGATGCAAACACAATTGACGTAACTAGATATCAAACAGTATGGGCTAAAGAAAAGGGGTCAGTTGCAGCACCAACAGCAAGTTTAAATATGACTGATGATATTCTAACAACACTAAACAATACAGGAATTACTGTTGTCTATTTGACATTACACGTTGGATTGGGTACATTTTTACCAATTAGAACCGAAAAAATTGAAAATCACCACATGCATCAAGAATATTTCGAAATACCAAAGGTCACGGTTAAAGCTATCCAGCAAGCAAAGTTGGAAGGGATGCGGGTGATTGCATTAGGTACAACGGTTGCCCGCACTTTGGAGTATGCGAATAAGGCACTTATGAAACCCCCGTTAAATATTTCCGGAGAAGCGGACATTTTTATCTATCCGGGTTATGAGTTCAAAACTATTGATGCCTTAATAACTAATTACCATGCTCCGAAAAGTACGGTTTTAATGCTAACAACAGCTTTTGCAGGTTGGGATAAGTTGTTGCCAGCCTATAATCACGCCATTACCGAAAAATATCAGTTTCTTAGTTATGGCGATTCAATGTTGATCCAATAGCAAATTTAAATGTGTTCATGACCGCCTGAACGCCCAAACGAAATCCACGTTTTTTTGATGTTGCGATTTTTTCTGACTTGTCCAATAAGTGCGCCTCAACGTTAAAAGCATCTGACTTTTTTAATTTTTCATCTGCTTTGCCCAAATAGGCTAGTTTAGTCTCATCAGTTTCTGTACTGCTGTCGTCATCTGCTTGTTTGTGCAAGGTCTCAGCAGTCTGAAATGCAGCTTTTGCCAGTAGTTCATTTGATTCTTTTAGGTATTTCTCTGCCGTATCAAGATAACTTTCTCTTTTTTCTCTTGTTTCGTTTAGGCTATCATCAGCAGCCTGTTTTTGTAATACATCAGCCATCTTGAATTTGAGTCTGCCAATTTTTTCAAAATCAGCCTTATCTGCCATGGATTCAGCCATTTCATAATGGAAAAGGGCATCCGCATATTTGCCTGAACCTTCTAATCGTTGAGACTCTTCCATTAGACCCTCAAAATCAAAGTTAACATACCTGTCTTCACCACTCTCTTTATCAAATACTTTCATTATTATAGGTTCGTGGGAAAAACTTACTAATTCTTCAGGAGTGACTGGGTCTGATAGGGAATTTATAGCTGTGTTGATTTTTTGTCTTTGTCATTATCCATATCTATATTGTAGCATAAAAACTTAATAAAAGCAAGCATTAAAACTTTATAGAGTCACTTCTTTGGTCTGCGCAATCGTTTACTGGTACTATAGTTATAATGGAAGGCAAGTCACTAGTGTTTAATATTAATAAAAAACTTGACGGTACTTTGGCGCGTACTGGTGTTATTAAAACATCGAACGGAACAATTGAAACTCCGGCATTTGTTGTTGGGGGGACTCAGGCTACGGTGAAGGCCTTGACTACAAATCATGTTGAGCAAATCGGGGCTCAATCCGTTTTAGTCAATGCATATCATTTAATGCTACGCCCAGGTGCGGATATTATTTCGGATGCTGGAGGTATACATAAGTTTATGAACTGGAATAAGCCAATTTTTTCAGATAGTGGTGGATTTCAGGTGTTTTCTTTGGGAATGGCCTATAAAAAAGGAATTGATGCCACTAGCCACAGTTCAAAAGGTGATGCATCCAATGCGATTCATTCAAAATCACAACTTACCAAAGTGACGGATAAAGGCGTGCATTTTAGATCGCATTTGGATGGTAGTAAGTTGTTTATGACGCCAGAAGACTCTATGGATGTTCAACATCTAATTGCTGCTGATATTCACATGTCATTTGATGAGCTAACATCACCTCTTGCTAAGAGAGAGTATATTAAACGAGCAATGGACAGAACGCATGCGTGGGCAAAGCGTTGTCTTGCTCGTCATAATGAGTTAAATGTATGTCATCGGGCGAATAATGAACCCGTGCAGGCACTATACGGTGTTGTGCAAGGGGCACGAGAAGACGATTACAGAAAGGAAAGTGCGTTGTTTTTTTCGCAACGTGACTTTGATGGCTATGGAATAGGGGGTGTGTTTGAGCCCGAAGAAATTTCACAAACAGTTAAAATGGTAAACGAAATACTGCCCGAAGGAAAACCACGTCATTTGTTAGGGATGGGTGCGCAACCGGCCGATTTATTTTTGGGGGTTGAATATGGCATAGATACATTTGACTGTGTGGCGCCAACCAGACAGGCGCGAAATGGAGCATTGTTTACCTATGACGGTCGAATCAATATTAGCAATAGTAAGTATAAAAATGACTTTGGCCCGATTGATAAGGATTGCGATTGTTATACATGCCAACATTACACTAGGGCATACCTTAATCATTTAATGAAATCAGATGAAATTTTAGGGTTAACGCTCGCAAGCATTCATAATGAACGGTTTGTTGTTAGAATCGTAGATAGTATTAGAGAAAGCATTAATGATAGAAGCTATTTTGAGTATAAAAAGACATTTCTAGAGCGATATTATGACATAAAAGACGCAAAGAGGTTTTTGTGAGTGTTAATGTTAGACATACTGATTTGATAAACGTTTTAGACGAAAATGGTAACCCCACGGGTGATGTAAAAAATAAAGCGGAAATTCATGAGCAAGGTTTGTGGCATAAGGCCGCACATATTTGGATTTATAATTCAAAAGGCGAGGTGTTGTTGCAGCTACGCGCAATAGACAAAGATAGCTATCCTGGACTTTGGGATATTTCGGTTGCGGGGCATACCGATACAGGTGAAATTCCGCTTGACTCAGCGGTTAGGGAATTGAACGAGGAAATTGGGCTTAGTGTTGATTCGAGTCAACTTGAATTTGATAGTGTTGTTAGAATTTCTCAACCAATTGAGGGGACAAATTGGCAGGACAACGAACTAGGCTATGTGTATTTTTATAGATTTGATGGTGCCGTTAACCAATTATCAACACCAGACGGCGAGGTGGAAAAGTTAAAATTTGTGCCGTTAGACCAATTTAAAAGCGAGATAAATAATCCAGATATGTATAAAAAGTTTGTTCCATATTTACCTCATAGGCAGTACTATCGGATGGTTATTAAAAAAATTAGACATAAGATTAATCACGGAAAATATATATAATTTTGGCGGGCTCGACCGGATTATCGGCTTGAGCCTCCTCCGTTTGCTTGTAAAAATATGTAAACACATTTTTACTTCGCTGCACTTCGCGACCAGGCGATCTGGTGCTTTGCCTTCACCGTACGGCGAAGGCAAAGCACGATCGTCAGCTCGAATCCGAGTCAGGGCGCAACGTTATGAATACAAAAACACCCCCTTTGGGAGTGTTTGTATATTCATTTGGCGGGACATAGAGTCGGATTTTAGAACTGTTCTATGTCCATAAACAAAACTGTAATATAATCATAAGTAATATTATGAATAGATTACGTAAAAATCAATCTGCTTTTACAATTGTTGAACTATTAGTAGTAATAGTAGTAATCGGCATTCTAGCCGCTATAACCATAGTCTCCTATACAGGAATATCATCTAAAGCCGTCGCCTCATCATTACAATCCGATCTAGACAATGCCTCTAAACAACTAAAGATCTTTCAAGTCGAAAACGAAGCCTATCCATCTACAATAAACTGTGCTCTACCAAACAGTTCCACTAATCTCTGCATCAAAGCCAGCAGTGGTAATACATATACCTATTCATACAACAACTCCAATAGCATCTCATCATTTAACCTACTAGCTACAAATGGCAGTACTAACTACAGCACAACCAATAACTCGCAGCCAACACTCGTTACTCCAATTGCCAATGCTTCAGTTAGTGCTACGGGTACGTATACATTCTCAACTGATGGTCGCTACAGCATATACAAATTTACTAGCAACGGCACCATAACTACAGCCACACCAGGCACCGCAGAGGTGTTGGTTGTTGGTGGCGGAGGGGGAGGAGGCTCTCGCGCTTCAGGCGGAGGTGGTGCTGGTGGTTATCTAAATAATGAGGTTACGCTTACAGGTAGTATGACTGTTGTAATAGGAGGCGGTGGTCTTCCATCTCCGTACAATGCTGACGGAAGTGGATGTACAGATGGTGGTAATACAATTGCTTTTGGTATTACTGCATACGGTGGTGGTCATGGAGGGTATGGTAATGGACAGGGTGGTAATGGAGGCTCGGGTGGTGCTGGTGGAGTATCTACTCCATTTGGGCAAGGAAATAACGGTGGAGCAGGTAAATCTGGTGGTAGCCCGTACTATTATCTTGGGGGTGGCGGCGGAGGTGCTGGGAGTGCTGGCGCTACGGTAGATGTATCTACTCACTTGGTTGGAACTGGTGGGATCGGCATTTCAAGTAACATAACTGGGTCAAATGTCACATATTCGGCAGGAGGTTTAGGTGGGGATTGGTCTATATCACAAACTGGGGCTTCTGGAATAGTAAACACAGGTTCAGGCGGTGGCTCTGGTTCAGGCGTGGGCTATAATGGCGGTTCAGGCGGTTCTGGTATAGCCATAATTCGCTACCTTACGCCGTAGTTGATAATGTAAATAATGAATTAATCTTAACAAAAAAGAGGTAAAATACCTCTATTTAATATTGCTTATGCTTGGCGGGCTCGACCGGATTTGAACCGGCGATCTCCTCCGTGACAGGGAGGCGTGATAACCCCTTCACTACGAGCCCGTACCCAGGAATTAACTCTAGTATGATATCAGCTTTCACCCTTTAGCGCAACAGATAAGCGGCGTTTATTTTGTCGCTCCCAAGTGCTATAATAATCTACGATCAACTGAGTGCCGCTGTAGCTCAGCTGGTAGAGCGGCGCTTTCGTAAAGCGTAGGTCTCCGGTTCAAATCCGGACAGCGGCTCCATTAATATAATTAAAATACTGGCGAAAAACATCACATATGAAGACAATTGTAAAAAGTGCATTTAAAAAACTTATTGCCGATAGGTATTTATTAGTGTTAGTTTCACTGTTGGTGCTTTTATCTTTGGGTTTTGCGTTGGCAATTGGACTGTCAATCCAGCCAAGTGAAAGACAACTGATATCCCATTATTCTGCCTTTGGCATTACTCATTTTTATTTTGACCAATGGTTTTATTTATTTGTGTTCGTTGCATTTGGGCTGGTTGTGACAGTATTACATACCATCATATCTGTTAAACTATTGATTATCAAGGGTCGTTCGCTTGCGATTATGTTTGCCTGGTTTGGTATAGGTATCCTTACGGCAGGCTATATAACCGCGTCGACAATTTTAGGCCTTCGGACACTATTATAGATTTATGATTGATCTAGAAATCCCAATCGGCAAAAGAACATTAAAATACCGATTGTTTGAAATGTTGCCGGCATTTTTAAGCTACGGCGCACTAATATTATTAGTCGTACTGTCACTAATTAGTCCGACGTTGGCGGCAATATATTTATTATTTGTTATATCAACATTGTTAGTAAAAGCAGTTGGGATTGCGTTTCGTACGATTCAAGGTAGAAGCAGATTAGAGGCTGCTCAAAAAGTCGATTGGAATAGGCGCCTGATGGATTTGGAAGACCCAAAAGCTTCGTATGATGTCATGTGTCACAGTCAGTCAAAAATGTTTGGAACTTTTGCCCATATCGAGAACCTTCGTCTGATATCGGCAGATCCTAATGAGTTTCCAAAACCATCACAAATTTATAATGCGGTGATTATCGCCACCTATAATGAAACTTACGATATTATCGCTCCAACCATTAAGGCAGTTTTGAATAATACTTTTGACAGCAAAAAGATAATTCTGGTTCTGGCTTATGAGGAAAGAGGCGGAGATGCCACGAAAGCTACTGCCCACAGGCTACAAGAGGAGTTCAAGGACAAATTTTACACTTTCCAGATAGTCGAACATCCTAAAGATCTCCCGAATGAAGTCGTTGGCAAAGGACCAAACATAACTTATGCTGGATTTTTCTTAAAAAAATGGGTTAAAAACAAGGGGCTAGAGCCAAAAAACGTTATTGTCACGACGCTCGATTCCGATAATCGGCCATATGTGTCATATTTTGACTATGTTACCTATGAGTATATCGTCCATGAAGAACGTAAACATTTGTCATATCAGCCAGCCTGCCTGTTTTTTAATAATATTTGGGATGCACCCGCCCCTATGAGGGTTATCGCGACGGGCAACTCATTTTGGAATATTATTAGCTCGATGCGGCCACATATGCTTCGCAATTTTGCCTCACATTCACAGCCGCTAGAGGCACTTGAAGAGATGGATTTTTGGAGTACGCGCTCGATTGTCGAGGACGGTCACCAATATTGGCGCAGTTATTTCTATTTTGGAGGTAACTATACCGTTTCGCCAATCTATGTGCCAATTTATCAAGATGCGGTGCTTAGCGAAACCTTTCTAAAAACCTTAAAGGCGCAATTCCTGCAACTAAGGAGATGGGCGTATGGCGCGTCTGACGTCCCATACGTTGCCGTAAGAGTATTTACACGTAAACGTAACGTTCCACTCATAGGAGGTATTGCAAGGCTTCTGAGACTGCTTGACGGACATGTTACGCTTGCTAGTGTATCGATTTTGGTTGCTGTAGGCGGTTGGGTGCCATTGTTAATAAATAGGGAGGCCGAGAGGAGTGTTGCAGCCCATCAGCTGCCTGATGTTGTTAGTATGATTCAGCAATTTGCTCTTATTGGGCTCTTTATTACCATTTTTCTAGCTTTTAAGATGTTGCCACCTCGTCCCGATAGGTATAAGCGAACACGTTCTTTTTGGATGCTTGCCCAATGGGTTTTGATGCCTTTTACGGCGGTGCTTTATAGTTCTTTTGCCGCTTTGAATTCACAAGGTAGGATTTTTTTGGGGTTATATCTGGAAAAGTTTGATGTAACAGATAAAGCAACTTATAAATCTGTAGCCATGGCCAAGAGTAAATCAAAAAAACGCTTACTAAGATTTAAAATCAAGTGATACTAAAACCATAAAATAATAGACCACGGTGACACCATGTGGTCTATTATTTAGGTAAAATTATCAAATAGGGATTACTCCAACGTGCGCATACGCACTTCGCGTTTCAGCTGTTGGAGGGTTTTATCATACTCAAAGCCTAGTACGAAACGTTCTAATTTGGACGCCGTATGAGTAGTTTGTATCTGTTGCTTGTGTTCCATAAATACATATTAGCATAAACACAATATATTGTCAATAGAACAGTATGTACACCAATATACTACCCATGATATATAGATGATGGTAATAGACAATAAACACGAGTGGAAAACTTTTAAAGATGGTGGGTAAGTAATAAAAAATCACCACCAATGGTGATGAAGTAATGTTTTTGGTGGGTCCTGGAGGATTCGAACCTCCCACCTCCACAACGTCAATGTGGCGCTCTAGCCAAATGAGCTAAGGACCCAGGTGTTCTAAGAATATCAAAATAGAGGTGACGACGCAAGAATATGGTATTATTAATGATGAACGATGATGTAAGCTAACCATTTACTGAGTTCCGTGGGGGGTGGTAATGTGCGAAACGTTACTTCATGAGAGTCTCGCCATACGGCGAGGAAGTCCGGTGGAACCGTCCGTCTAGATTCGGATCCGAGACATGCGATATATTCATTTAAACAGTTATGGTAGTTTGAATGTTGAAATCGCATGTTTTTATTAATTAAACAGGAGCCAATACATGAATGAAGAAAAATTACATATAATGCGCCATAGTTTAGCTCACATTACCGCAGCGGCAGTCCAAAACATATGGCCAGAGGTAAAATTTGGGGTTGGCCCAGTAGTTGAAAATGGTTTTTATTATGATATTGATTTAGGCGAGACCAAGGTGTCTGAGGCGAATTTCCCTAAAATCGAAAAAGAAATGCGCAAAATCATAGAACGTGGGGAAAAATTCGAAAAGTCTGAAATGCCAATCGAAGATGCTATTAAGTGGGCAAAAGACAACCAACAACCCTATAAAGAAGAACTTTTGAACGACTTAAAACGATCAGGCACCACTATTGCTAAAGATTTAGATATAGATAAGCTAGGCGTCGAAGTTGGTGGAAAGTCTGCCGTTGAATCTGTTACTTTCTATAAGATTGGGGATTTTATGGATTTATGTCGAGGACCACACCTAGATAATGCCAAAGAGGTTACGGGAGCGTTCAAACTAATGCGTATAGCGGGTGCATACTGGCGTGGCAAGAATACAAATCCGCAAATGCAGCGATTATATGGAGTCGTATTTTCAACTCAGGAAGAGTTAAATAAATACCTAGAAATGATAGAGCAAGCCAAGTTGCGTGACCATCGTAGATTAGGTCAAGAACTAGACCTGTTCTGTTTTTCAGACCTCGTTGGCCCAGGGTTACCGATGTTCACTCCTCGTGGCACTGTAGTGATCGATAAACTTCAACAATATATCGAACAAGTTTGTCGTGGATATGGCTTTTCGAGGGTTAAAGCTCCGCATCTAGCCAAGCCTATACTGTTTGAGACCTCTGGTCATGCCGCGAAATTTGGTGATGAGCTATTTTCAGTTACTTCACCCAAAGACCATCAATTTAACCTCAAACCAGTTCAGTGTCCACACCATACTCAGATTTATGCTTCAAAAAATAGATCATATAAGGATTTGCCAATTCGATATATGGAATCAGATAAGCAATATCGAGCCGAAAAAACAGGTGAGATTGGTGGTTTGAGTCGTGTTTATGCTGTAACAGTCGAAGATGGTCATACTTTTTGTAGGGTTGATCAGGTTAAGCAAGAAGTAGTAAATATGGTCAATATAATTCGAGACTTTTATACGTCACTTGGCCTATGGGATAATCACTGGGTATCGTTATCAGTTCGAGATTACGCTCATCCAGAGAATTACATTGGTGATGCTGGTGATTGGGATACATGCGAGAACATGCTTCAGGAGGTATCGAACGAGATGGATCTAGATGCCAAAAAATGCGAAGGAGAAGCCGCCTTATACGGTCCAAAATTGGATTTTATGTTTAAGGACGCTATAGGAAAAGAGATACAAATCCCGACTGTTCAGCTGGATTTTGCGACTCCAAAGCGATTTGGCTTGCAATATACTGAAAAAAACGGTGATACTTCTAATCCCGTGATGGTTCACAGGGCTGTCCTGGGATCATATGAAAGGTTTTTAGTGTTATTAATTGAACAATTTGCTGGCTGGTTACCATTTTGGATGGCTCCAGAACAAATTAGAGTTTTAACTATCAATGATACAGTTTCGGATTATGTGGCTGAAATAAAAGATGTATTGGATAATACTGTCGTTATGAAACCCCTAAAATACAACGAAGTTCGTTATACGATTGATGATAGAAATGAATCGTTAGGTAAAAAGATTCGCGAAGCCTCAAATTGGAAAATCCCAATTCAATTGATTATTGGATCCAAAGATAAAGATGCTCGTGAAGTTAGTGTGCGGACACGATCGAACGAAGAAAAAGTTAAATTAAGCGAATTGGCCGAATATATTAAACATATATAGTTATGGCTGATAAAGATTTTCGCAAAAGGGTGTGTAGCTTGATTGAACAAGTCCCAAAAGGTATGGTAACAACATATGGAGATTTGGCAGCGCTAGCGGGATACGCAAACGCTCCAAGAATTGTTGGTGGAATTGCCCATTTTGGTGATACAAACCTACCGTGGCATAGGTTAGTTAACCGTTTTGGGGGTCTTGCTTCTGGTTTTCACGGTGGTAGAGAAGTACAGGCGCAATTATTAGAGCATGAGGGTGTGCATTGTACAAACTATGTGGTCGATAATTTTGAAAGTTTAAGATGGCAACCAAGAATAAAAACCCGCCCTTAATCGTAATTGTTGGTCCAACTGCAAGTGGGAAAACTGGTTTAGCTATTGACATTGCAAAACAATACAACGGTGAGATTATTTGTGCAGATTCAAGATCAATATATAAAGGTGCAGATATAGGGACTGCTAAACCAAGTCCAGTCGAGCAATTGGCCGTGCCACACTGGGGGCTTGACTTAGTTGAGCCAGGTGATTATTTTTCAGTTGCTGACTTCAAAAAGTACGCTAACCAAAAAATTGATGAAATCAGATCGCGGTGTCGTGTACCGCTCCTAGTCGGTGGGACGGGGTTGTATATAGATTCGATAATATTTGACTATAAATTCGGACCTTCAAAAGATGAAAGTCTAAGGTCAAAATTACAACGTATGAGTTTAGAAGAACTACATAATTACTGTAAAAATAATTCGATTACGCTACCAAACAACTTTAAAAACAAACGTTATGTAATACGTACAATAGAGAAAAATGCAGTCGAATCACGAAAAAATGAAATTCCCTTAAATAACTCGGTTATAGTAGGAATTACAACAGAAAAAGAAGTTTTGATTACGCGAATTCGTGCAAGAACCAAACAATTATTCGAAGGTGGTGTGGTTGACGAGGCTATGCGATTAGGTAATAAATATGGTTGGGAAAATGAAGCCATGAAATCGAATATATATCCATTAATTCATTTATTTTCAGAAGGGATGATGTCGATTGAGGATGTGAATGAAAGATTCGTAACTTTAGATTGGCGTCTAGCCAAGCGTCAAATTACATGGTTAAAACGTAATAAATTTATTCATTGGGTATCTCTTGATGATGCAAAAAAATATTTATGTGACATGCTCGCCATCTACGAGTAACCGTGATATTATTAGGATACCAAAGTTATTCGGAGTGAGTATATGATTGATGCGCTATTTGGTTCAAAAACTCGGGTAAAATTATTACATTTATTTCTGAACAATCCAGGACAGTCTTTTTTCGTGCGTGAAATTACTAGAAAAATTGATGAACAAATAAATTCTGTTCGTCGTGAGCTTTCAAATATGCTTGAGGTTGGGATAATAACTAGTGATAGCGCTGATAACAAATTATATTATCAAGTCAATCAGAGGTATGAATATTATGTTGCTCTACGGGCAATTTTTGGTGACGGGTCTATTGAAGTAAAAGATCCCTCTGCTAAAACAGATGATGAGTCTGTAAATAAATACAGCCCGCTTCTTCAAGAAATTTCTGGTCTTAGATTAGCTATTTTGTCGGGTGTACTAATAAAAGGTTCTACTACGACTGTGGACATATTGTTAGTTGGGAATATTGCTTCGGCAAAAGTTAAAAGTCTAATTAAAGGGGTTGAGAAGGATGAAGGTCGTGAGATTAATTATTGCGTGTTACCATACGACGAGTTTTATTATAGGCTAAGTGTACGTGACCGGTTTATTACCGAGATAATTAATGGTAAACACAAGATAATTGTTGATAAAGATAATATTATTAATAAAGAATAGTAAAGATTAAGGAAAAATATGTTTGAAATCGAATATAAAGGGGCAAATTCTGTAATTATTAGTACTAAAAAAGCTAAAATTGTTGTTGATCCAAAAATTTCACTCGTTGGTCTCAAGGACGTATCAACAAAAGGAGCCGTAGAGCTTGTAACCGAGGACAGATTTGCGGTTAATAGCCCCGAATCAGGCCTTTTAATTGATAGCCCGGGTGAATATGGGATTTCAGAATTTGACATACTTGGGATAGCTGCTAGGCGCCATATAGATACCGATAATGGGGGACTAAACTCTACTTTATTTAGAGTTGAAGTTTGTGAAAGCCGTATTGGGATAATCGGTAATATTGATGAAAAACTGTCTGACGAACAACTTGAAAAACTTGGTGTATTGGATATTTTAATTATACCTGTTGGTGGCAATGGCTATACTCTTGACGCAACAAGCGCTGCTAGTTTGGTTAGGATGATAGGGCCAAAAGTTGTTATACCAGTTCATTATGCCGACAAGCAATTAAAATATGAGGTTCCACAAGCAGAATTGAATGTTTTTACAGAAGAATTAGGGGCACCGGTAGAAGAGGTCGTGAAGTTCAAATCAAAGCAGGCTTCAGTTTCTCAGGCTCCATTGTTGGTAGTCAAGCTTACTCGTATTTAATATATTGACGCTAAAAACTCCTCTAACTGAGGGGTTTTAGTTATATTGATCAGATAATTAAGCTAGAATGCCTTTTTTCTTCAATGTTCGAATAGCTTGAGTACTTAGCACCATAGTAATTTTCTGACCATCAATTTCAAAAGTTTTCTTTTGAAGGTTC
The DNA here is from genome assembly GCA_964531915.1 of uncultured Saccharimonas sp. (SeqCode). Taxonomy (GTDB): domain Bacteria; phylum Patescibacteriota; class Saccharimonadia; order Saccharimonadales; family Saccharimonadaceae; genus UBA1547. The sequence continues at coordinate 23,991 of CAZHFQ010000003.1, forward strand.
GGTTTAAAGACCCGCTTTGTACGACGCAATGAGAAGCTCACATTGTGGCCGAATTGCTTGCCTTTTCCTGTTAATTCGCATCTTGCTACCATAATTTTTTCCACTTATTTTTAACAATCTTTATAAGTATAGCGTTTTTTACCCCATACGTCAAGAGAAGGAAAGGGCAGACAATTTTTAATAACTGCTATACTGTTTAGTATGAATCCTGATATTTTGTATTTGATTATTGTATTAGTTGTTGTTCTAGTATCGATGACATTTCATGAAGCTATGCACGCATATGCGGGATACTGGCTTGGGGACGACACAGCAAGATTAAGCGGTAGGTTGACTTTGAATCCAATAAAACATATAGATCCATTTTTAACCATACTTCTGCCGCTACTACTAGCAATTTCTGGGGGTCCAATTTTTGGGGCTGCTAAACCAGTACCATTTAACCCAAATAATATTCGTTGGAACGAGTGGGGAGCTGCGCTTCTGGCTTTAGCAGGGCCTATTACGAATCTTGTTTTGGCTTTTTTAATTTTTGGGTTGTCTGTCGTCGTTGGAAATGTAGTTGATTTTTCTAAATCACCTGATGGTCTATTAGCCCTTGTTTTATATGTCGGTGTTATGGTAAACCTTGGATTTTTTATCTTCAATATGATACCAATACCTCCACTTGATGGTTCACGGGTTCTATATGCATTAGCCCCTGATTTCGTAAGAAGAGGGATGGAATCTATGGAGCGGTTTGGTATAATTATTGTTTTTGCGATTATCTTAATTGCGGGAACTGCTTTTGGAATTTTTTTATTGGCCGTGATTAAATTTTTCTTACAGTTGTTTGCTCGTATATATGGCCTATAAAATGCTATAATAGACATGTCCCGAGGTGAGCCTAGACGTATATGATTTTCCTGAATATCATATAGATAGGGAGCTCTAATGATTCATCTCTGTTGAGTTGATTTGCGAGCACCCACCTTGCCTCTACGGTAGGGAATATCGTGCGTTAAAAGCGAATCTCGGGATACTTCGAAATTATTTTCACAGCTATTGATTATTTTACATCTATATTTGTTATAATTATGGATGGCAGCTTGTTAGGTGATCGCCCCTCACCACTTTTAGGGTGTAATAATCTAATTATAGATTATGAAACGCCTGAAAGTGGTGAGGGGAGGAAAGTCCGGGCAGCATAGAGCGAGACAGTCGCTAACGGCGACCGAGGGTAACCTTAGGGAAAGTGCCACAGAAACAAGACTACCCCTCACCACTTTTATATCGAGTTTTTCGATATAAAAGTGGTGAGGGGAAAAGATGAAACGAGTGGGGTAAGAGCCCACAGCATATCATGGTGACGTGGTATGAAGGTAAACCCTGTCTGCTGCAAGGAGATTTGCATAAAAAGGATTGCTCGTCCGCAGATTGATATCCGCTTGATTTGGTAGGCAACTACTAAACTAGATAGATGATCGCCCACGACAGAACCCGGCTTATCGATAAACTGCCAATTAAAAATAGTCACTTTTTAAAAATGGCTATTTTTAATTTTTAAAAAAATCTATTTGGTTTCTTTTACAATTTCTGCAAAAGCCTTTGGTTCGCTCACCGCTAATTCAGCTAGCACCTTACGGTCTATTTGAATATCTGCCTTTTTAAGGTTAGCAATTAGCTTGCCATAAGTTGTACCAAGTTCACGTGCTGCAGCATTAATACGAGTAATCCAAAGTCCTCGCAAGTCTCTTTTTTTATTGCGACGGTCGCGATATGAGTAGGACAGAGCCTTAATGACCGCTTGTTTCGCAAGACGATATGATCTAGTTCGGTCATGTTGCATGCCTTTAGTTAGTTTTAGCATTTTCTTATGTTTTGCTTTTGTTGTGACGCCTCTTTTTACTCTCATGATATTTCTCCTTTTACGCGCTAAGCGCCCTTTTAACGTTTTTAGCGGCTGCTCCATTAACAGTGGCTGAAGTGTTTATAGCTCGTTTTCGGCTTTTACTCTTTTTTGCAAGCATATGGTTCCCAAATGCTCGACGACGCATTAATTTACCTGTGCTGGTAATCTTTATGCGTTTTGCGGTTCCCTTATGTGTTTTCATCTTTGGCATTATTTACTCCTTACTACTATACTCAAATTTCGTCCTGCTATTTGAGGTTTTTGTTCAACTATTGCACTATCTTCAAGTTGAGCTATTATTCTGTCAATCATCTCGTAGCCCAGCTCTTGGTGGGCCATTTCACGTCCTCGGAAGAATATTAGAATTTTTACCTTGTGTCCTATGTCTAAAAACTCACGTATCTTGCGGAGTTTAATTTCTAGGTCATTTGCTCCAATTTTTAACCCCATTCGCATTTGTTTTAATTCAAACGATTTGGAATGTTTGCGATTTTTTTGTTGCTCTTTCATCTTTTGGTATTGGAATTTGCCCCAATCGACAATTTTTGCAACAGGTGGATTTGCGTTTGGTGATATTTCTATCAGGTCAACTCCTGCTTCCTCGGCGATTTTTAGTGCTTCAGACAAACTCATAACACCTAGTTGGTCGCCATTTGATCCGATAACACGTAACTGTTCAGTTTTAATTTCTTGGTTAATACGAATTAATTTACTGATTTTTGATCTCCTTGGTTGATCTGTTGACTTTTGAGTGCATACTCGATTGTTATTCTATCAGATATACAACAGTAGTTCAAGTGTATTTGCCGCGATACTGTAATGCCTCACCAATATGTTCTACGAGTATTTTATCCTCATTAGCCAAATCAGCTATTGTTCTAGCAACTTTGATGATTTTGAAGTATGCACGAGCACTAAGTTTGAATTTATCGGTAGCTATCAAAAGCATAGATTTGACGTCATTTGATAAAGGAATAAATTTTTTTATATCACGATTTGACAATGAAGCGTTGTAAGTAACACTACTATTATAGCGTAGTTTTTGAATATAAATTGCACGTTCTATGTTTTTTAACTCTGAAAGATGTTGTGAATCAACCAACGTATTTGTTTCCAATAATGATTCATTCGATACTCGTGACACATTTACCACAATGTCTATTCTATCCAATAATGGACCAGATAATCTTTTTTGGTAAGCAATAATTTGTGTGTTCGTGCATGAACATTCTTTTGTATTGTCTCCATAATATCCACATGGACATGGATTCATTGTTGCTACAAGCATGAAATTTGCAGGATAGGTAACATGAGCAATGGCTCTACTGACGTCAATTTTTTTATCTTCCATAGGTTGTCTTAACGCCTCTAGCGTTGATCTTGGGTATTCTGGGAGTTCGTCAAGGAATAACACGCCCGTGTGAGCTAGGCTTATTTCTCCTGGTTTAGGGCGGTTTCCGCCTCCTACTATGGAAACAACACTGGATGTGTGATGTGGCGATCTAAATGGGCGTTTATATATGATTTCACTACTATTTTTCCCTGCGTAACTATGAATTTTTGTGACGGCAATTTTTTCTTCTTTAGATAAACTAGGTAATAAGTTTGATAGTGCCTTTGCGAGCATTGTCTTGCCCGCACCAGGCGTTCCTGACAGTAATATGTTATGATGTCCAGCCGCAGCGATTACAAGAGCTCGTTTGGACTGCTCTTGCCCCCTAATGTCATCTAATGTAGGGGAGATTAGTGGTTGAATTCGGGGTGTTACTAACTTTTCTGTTATGTGTGGTTTTATTGGTACTTCCTGTTTCAGGTGTAAAAATAGTTGTTTGATCGATTCGACACCATATACTTCTATTCCATCAATCATACTGGCTTGTTCGAGGTTTTGGAAAGGTAAATATATTTTTTATATCCTGATTTTTTAGCTTTTTCAGTAATATTTATTGCCCCTTTGATTGATCAAAGTTTGCCATTTAGAGCAAGTTCTCCTGCAAAAACAGACTCATTTAGTTCACTTTTTTGTAACTGGCCGCTTACGCATAGTATAGCTAGTGCAATTGGTAGATCATAATGAGCTCCATCCTTCGGTAACTCGGCCGGAGCTAGGTTGATAGTTATCCGTTTTTTAGGGAATTCAAGCAATGAGTTTGTGATAGCGCTTCGCACTCGTTCTCTAGCCTCATCAATAGCTTTGTTTCCCAACCCAACTATCTGTAGTGATGGGAGTGCTTTCGTGGCATCGCATTCAACCTCGACTATAGAGCCGTCAAAGCCAATAGGGGCTACAGTTATTATTATGGCTACCATAAGCATAATTTAAGCATGTCTAGTATACATATGCAATCTATGCTATAGTCAAAGTGTTATGTTGGGGCTGACTTTAGCTTTCGACAAAGGGATTTTAACAAATTATTTTGCAAGTCGAAGGTACGCGTTAAGTACACAATTTAATTGCAACATATATTGCAAAAGCGAAAAACTATGTAGCTGAAACTGTATCTGGCTTTGCTAGTGCATTTCAGTCACCAGTTCTAGCAACAGCTCGAATTTAATTCGAGCCATCATGTCAACCAGGTGACATAGAGTTGGTGTGGTGTTATAAACATGTCACTTACCGGTTTGGCGGGACGCAACACCAAATTGGGACAAATTATTGCTCGACGAGTAGGGAATTATTTGCTTGATTATTTACCTTACGAGTCGCTAAATTATTAATTAAGCTACACTTGTAGATAAGTAATTAGTTACCTTTTGGACCGGGGTGCGATTCCCCGCAGCTCCACCAGATATTATAAAACGAAAAAACAACCGCCTGCGAGGAACGGTTGTTTTTTGTGGAGTTTTTTTATCTGTTTGTTTTGGGCTTCTGTATAAGTTTTTTATTCAGAAGCTACCCTTATGATAATGCTATAAAGCGCTTGTGTCAATAACAATTTTGAAAATTGTCTGGTAAAAAATACTACAAATAATCATCATTTCTATATTTCCAAAGTAATAAGGTTATAAATAAAATTAAATATAAAATTTTGTGCCGTATAAAGGCGTTAGTTAGTGAAACTATTTTCAAATCTCAAACGCCGAATTACGTATTATTTTAAAAATTATGAATAATTCGATCACAAATATTTAATTACCTAGCGATTAATCCAAATTGTTAAATATTTCAAAAATATAGAATTAGACATTTAATAGAAATTATAAATAATAAAGGCATTGTAATTTATTCAATAAATATAGATATTATAAATAAATGACATGCAAAAAACAAAAAAAACTAATTAAAAAATTAATTGATAATTCAACTAAAAGCAAGATTATGGAATAATAGATAATCAACATTGAATACTAAAGTATTAATTAATGTCATTAATAAATATTTGGGCAAGAAGTGATCGGAGAATAGTGTCAACGTCAGTACGATAATTACTATTATTGATATAATTACAACGTTGTAATAATATAAAAATAAAAATTTTATGTCTTAAAATAAACAATAATTAATAATATTTGTCATAATTACATCAATATTTAATCAAATACAATTGACCAAGTATTGCGCTTATGGTATGTTATCAGAAGGTATTTGCCAAAATAAAAAAATTAAAAATATACCTTAACAATTAAATCATGACCGTTCCGTTTGACGGTAACTCGGTGACGACAAAGGTAGATGTTTGTGTCTTGTTTTCAGGGCAAATCAGATACATTCTTTGGCGTCGCTGATGCTCCGCCAAATGGTGTCGTAGCTCGTACACTAGTACCAGAGCATTTAAAAAATCGGTTCTTGCGAATCGTAAAAATAAAAATGCACAGCGGATCGTGTACAGGGACATGTGCCCCGAGTTTTCTCGGAGCGGTCAGTCTAACAGCCTGCAGCGGCAGGTCGCTAGCGGTTCACACGCTCAATTAATAAATTATATGGCGTTTGCTGCAATCCTAGCGTGAAGATTTGTCGCTCGGGCTAGTTTCATATATAGGTATTATGATGGTATAGTTTTAAAGACGATGATAAGGACGATTATTTCGATAATAACAATAGTAAGCCTGTGTTTACTTGTATTACTTCTGAATATCACAACCCCTTCTAGCGCTGGTCCTTTTGGGATTTTAGTTATTTTTATTTTTGCCTATTTGTCTTTAGTGGGGGTATTTGCATATTTTTTATATCTTGGGGGTCATTTTGTCGCACGTTTTTCTGTTACTGTTATGTCCAGAAAACCATTTGAAATATTAAGCTTCAAGCGTTCATATTATTATTCAACAGTTTTGGCTGCGGCTCCTATTATGCTGGTGGGTCTTCAATCAGTAGGGAGTATTGGTGTTTATGAAGTGTTGTTGATAATCGGTTTTGAAATTATTGGGTGTTTATACGTATCAAAAAGAATTAATTAGGTTTGTTTACATAAGCTTGTTGTTATCATGATATAATTACAGATATGAAACCAGAGACATCTACCCCTGAAATAAACTCGGAACAAGCGCCTACTCGTCACGAGAAGGGGGTTGAAGTTAAGCTAGAGCTTGAAAATGCAGAGGCAGGAGTCGAGACGGGGGCAGAGGCTTACGAAAAAACCAGTGACTTAAATGCCATTAGGGCAGATGTTGGGTTGTCGACCGTTCTACCAACCCCTATAGCAACCCTTCCTACTGACCCAGATGATGTTTCGATTTCTAGTAACCCCCCAGTAGCTAGTGATGATGATTTAATAGAAAAAGAGTGGGTTGATAAAGCAAAAAAGATTGTTGCCGAAACAAAAGACGACCCATATAAAAGGGACAAAGAGGTGAATAAATTGCAGGTTGATTATTTGAAAAAACGCTTCGGGAGGGAGATAGGCATTACTGAATAAGTTTTCGTCTGGCAAAAAACGATAATATGATAAATCTATTGATAACGATATCTATTGTTCTGGTCATCGGTATAGCAGTTTCGTTATTTGTTTTCTCTCAATACAGGAAAACATTGCGAGAAGCAAAAAACTATGAACGTGGACTAAAAATGGTTCCAATGTATATTCACATTCCTCCGTCTGGCGAGGATCTAGAGGCTAATGGGCGTGATGAACGCGATATTACAGAGGAAGTCCTTTCACAGGCACAGGTTATGTATAATATTATTTCAAGTACGGCGACAAAAGGCTTTAAAAGTCGAATATATGGCCAAAAACATGTTTCATTTGAGATTGTTGCTCAAGAAGGTTTAATATATTATTACGCTATCGTTCCGGCTGTCCTTACTGACATTATTAGACAGGCGGTCGCAGCCGCATATCCCGCCGCAAGACTTGAGGAGATAGAAGAACGGAATATTTTTAGTCAATCTGGTAAAATTAGTGGAACTATTGGTGGTGAGTTTACTCTTAAAAAAAGTTATGTATATCCCATTTCAACATACCAGGAATCAAAACGAGACGCTTCTAGAGCGCTACTTAATGCCTTATCTGCCGTTTCAAAAGAGGATGGGGTTGCTATACAGTTGATGATTAGACCGGCTAATAATAATTGGACGAAAAATTCTGTATATGCAGCAAACAAAATAAAAAAAGAAAAAGGAGTAAAAAGCTCTGAAATTGGAGATATATTTAAACCAAAAAATCTTATGGAGGCCTTGTGGAAGCCGCCAGAAACAGGTGAATCGAAGGTAGAAGATAAACAGCTTACGTCGTTGGAACAAGGTCTAGTAGAGGCGATTGAAGAAAAGACGCGAAACCCTGGTTACGAAGTTTTAATAAGGGTTATCGTATCATCAAACACGGCGGCAAGGTCACAAGCTTTACTAAAAAATATTATTTCGGCTTTTGCATTGTTTGATTCATCTACAAACAACGGCTTTAAGTTTAGTATAGCCAAAGACATTGAAGAACTCGTGACTGCATATATATTTAGATTTTTCCCTCAATCAGTAAATCAAAATATTTTAAATAGTGTCGAACTTGCAACAATTTTTCATCTTCCAGACCAAAATAGTATTCCAACCTCACAGGTTCATCGACAAATGGCAAAACAAGTTGACGGTCCGACAGAGTCTATGGACGAAGGGTTTTTACTTGGGTATAACGAGTTCCGTGGTACAAAAAAACAGATAAGGCTTAATACGAACGATAGACGAAGGCATACGTATTTTATTGGTCAAACCGGAACCGGAAAAACCAGCCTGTTAAATAATTTGGCATATCAAGATATGATGGATGGTCGCGGGTTTGCTTTTATTGATCCTCATGGCGATGCTGCTGA
>CAZHFQ010000003.1:32128-41018 GCA_964531915.1 uncultured Saccharimonas sp. (SeqCode)
GATTTGTTGGGGGTGATACCCAAAGAACGTGTAGAAGATGTTATTTATTTTAGTCCTGGCGATATGGAAAATCCGGTAGGTTTAAATTTGTTTGAATTCGACACTCAGGATCAGCGTGATTTTTTGATTCAAGAAGCAATTGCTATGCTTTATAAACTTTATGACCCAGGACATACTGGAATTATTGGACCAAGGTATGAGCACTGGTTTCGTAATGCAGCTCTTACAATCATGAGCGACCCAAGCGGCTCATCATTTATTGATGTCCCACAGGTATTTAATGATCAAGCATTTACTGATGAAAAACTAAAATATGTGACCGACAAGACAGTTCTCGATTTTTGGAATAAAGAGATGGCTCAAACCAGTGAGTCAAATAAGTCAGAGGTTCTTGGTTGGTTCGTCAGTAAGTTTGGAGCTTTTTTATCTAACGAGATGATGCGAAACATAATAGGTCAAACAAAAAGCGGATTTAGTATGCGTGAGATTATGGACAATAAGAAAATCCTAATCGTAAATCTTTCTAAGGGTAAAACGGGCGAATTGAACTCACAACTACTTGGAATGATATTCATTATGAAGTTTCAAGTTGCCGCTATGGGGCGTTTTGACACACCAGAAGATGAACGCGAAGATTTTGCCTTGTACGTTGATGAGTTTCAAAATTTTGCAACCGAATCATTTGCAACTATTCTATCTGAAGCTAGAAAATATAGATTAAATCTGGTTCTGGCAAACCAATTCATGACACAATTAACCGATACTATTCGTGAATCAATTTTAGGTAATATCGGGACTATTATTAGTGGACGTCTTGGTATTACTGATGCTGAAATATTACAGAAGAAATTTGCACCAACTTTCGATGCCGAAGATTTAACTAAATTGCCAAACTTCCAAACAATTACATCGGTTATGATTAACGGGGTTCCATCATCTGCTTTTAGTATGAATCTAATCCCTCCAATGGTAAAACCAAACCCACAACTGCAGGACGCTATTAAGAAGCTCTCTGCGGCAAAGTACGGACGACCAAGGCCTCAGGTTGAAAAAGAGATATTTGCTCGCCTAGGAGCCGGTGATGCGTCAAGGAGGGCTAAGTTGGATGCCCTTAAGAAGAATAAACAAGAAGATAATATTATAAGAGGGGGCATACCTTCAAATGCTCGACCAACTAACTTAACGCCAAATGGCAGCTCGTCGTTTATGGACGAATGGTTGGCAAAACGTCAGCAGATAGCAAAATCATCAAATGTCGGTGTAATAAATAATTCAGAAAATACACCACCTGCCATAGGAAATAACGTTCAGTCCGCTATACAACCTCAAAAAGAAGAGTTTAATATTAGAAAGAATAACTCTGATGATGGTGTCTCTATAAAACTTCGATAATTAACTACTTTTGCCTGTTAAAAGCATTCTGAGGTAGTCGTAAGTTATACCGATTATCCAGCCAAGAATAAATGATCCTATTGTTTCAAAACCCGATAATTGATAACCAATCGTCTTGGCTACTGTGTATACTAATAGAGTTAAAATAAAGGCTACAAATGCCCCTGCAAGGATTGCGTTTGGGCGCATAACTGTATTTCCTAAAGTATCACTGGTTTTCTCGATAATTTTATTATGGATTACTTTACTAAACATTCGGCTACTTGCAGGTAATTCAGCCTGGACTTGACGCATAGTTTGTTTATAGCTTTTGTTTAATTGTTTTTTGCTAATTGGACCTCGTCTTGTTGGTGTGTGTTTTTCTGTCTTTTCTTTTTCGTGAGTCTCGGCGCCACTTTTTGCTGTTTCTAGTGCTTCTACCCGGGCTTTTTCAGCTCGAGCTTCAATATCTCTGGGGGAGAGTTCAACTTTTGTTTCTGGGGTTTGAACTAGTTTTTCAACATTTTCTTCTATGGGTTTTTGAGTTTCAATGTTTTTTTCAGGAATATTTTGCAATTGTTCTTTATTACTACTCATATGATTTTCCTATTTGGGTTATTATATTGTGCCCGAACTGACATCTTGTCGTATTAATTGAACCTCACGTTTTACCTGTCTGGTTCGAGCATAGAAGTATGTTGCAATGGCGAAGACTAATCCTGAGAAAATCATATTTTCTGTTGGTCCAGTTTTTGGAAGTTCTTTGACAACTTGTTCAACGACTTTCGGTGTTGGGCAGGTAATTTTGGCACTTGTTGCATTTCCAAAAATATTCGTAATAACACAATCGTATGATGTTGGGTCGCTCGAACCACTTGCCGTAGCGGGGATGTCATCTAATATTTTGACTACAAATGTTCTTGTTTGTTTATCTCCGGGATTAAGTGTTATGTCTTGCCAAGATAATATTTTGGTTGTTTTATTCAATGTACCGCCACCATTATCAGTTAGCGTAGAATATTCAAGCACATCACCCAGATGGTCGTCTAGTTTCACAGTTTTAGGACTAAGACCAATATTTTCGATTGAAATAGAATAGCTAATTTGATCTCCTGGGTTTGCGACAACCGATGCTGCATCAACAAATCCCTGTGATGTGTTTGTAGCGGTTTTTGTTTTTTCTATGTCTGGGATACACGATTCGTCAAAAATCCAAAGAGTTTCGTTTCCTGGACATGGGCGACAATTTTCGTCGTCTATCGATAGGCTAGGGTTTAAAGGACATGGTTTCGGGGTTGGTGGTGGTTGGCTTACAATAATCTTTACTTTACAGGCCTTCGAGGTGACAAGTTTTGTGCTATTTTTTACATTAAAAGCTACACTTAATTTTGCGTTATAGGTTGCATCTGTGTTTGAGTAAGTGTGTAAAATGTTCTTTGGATTGGTAGATGTTTTCGTTGAACCATCACCAAAATCGAATTTATAGTTCTTTATCTTAGCACCATTCTTTGCTGATGCTTTACCATTAAATTTATATTGATTTCCGCCTACGAGTTTTGCGGTTAGATCATCGCAGCTATATTCAGGGGCTGGCGGTACGGGTAACTTAGTAGTAACCAGATTTCCACAAGATTGCATTATTGCAAACCACCCCATTTTTGCAGAATAGCCAACCCATCCAGGTATCGACACGTTTGAATATCCCCATAGTTTCAATGGTCTTGAGTAAACCGTTTTTACTTTTTTTCCATTTACATTTAATATGCTATGCTGTCTTTCTCCTTGAGAGTAACTAAAGCGAGAAGCAAATCCCCATGATAGTTTGTCACCAGCTTTAAATGTTTTAAATTTTGCCGATTTAATCTCTGCTCTTGTAATCCCCGCATAATTCATAACATCACGTAAATGTTTCGTGTTTGCGTCATAAGGTCTTAAGAAATTATTTATTGATGATCCAATACCACCTGAAACCATATCAGTTTCACTTGATGCATTTGCTGATTCGGACGGTTGGAAAACTATAAGTGATTGTACGACAAGGGCTAGGGCAATAAATATCAATCCTAACTTTCTAGTCATTTCTTCTTTTTTTAATCGTTTTGTGTAGAAACCAAGCTGTCCAATTAACGCTGGGCTGAAAGATAAGTTCGATACTATTTTTTTGAACATATTTGTTTTGTTATTTTATACCTCTTGTGCTATACTTTAGCATAACAAATATGTTCAGTGCAATAGCTTGAGTGAACACAAATTATCCGTTATAATGATAATATTGTAAATAGCTATGTTAGTCCAAAACGGATGAGGGAGTTGGTAGTGGTTAAACAAAAATCAGATAATTCTTATGACGGGGCACAAATTCAGGTACTCGAGGGGCTTGACCCGGTTCGAAAACGTCCAGGAATGTATATTGGTAGCACTGGCTATGAAGGTATTCATCATCTTATTAAAGAAATTGCCGATAATTCGATTGATGAGGCTATTGCTGGTTTTGCAACTAAAATTAGCATAACTCTTCAAAGTGACGGCGGGGTACGCATTCAAGATGACGGACGTGGGATACCGATTGATAAACATCCAAAAACAGGTAAAAGTTCCCTAGAAACAGCCCTAACAGTGTTACATGCTGGTGGAAAATTTGGTGGTGGTGGATATAAGGTTTCATCGGGCCTTCACGGGGTTGGTTCAAGTGTAGTAAATGCTTTATCAACAAGACTTATTGCGGAAGTTTCTAGGGATGGTCAATTGTATCATATGGAGTTCGAACAAGGTAAAATAAAAGGTCAACTTCAAAAAATCGGAAAAACCGACAAAACTCAGGGAACCATAATTACTTTTTATCCAGATCCAACTATTTTTAAAGAGTCAGTTGCTTTTGATTATAAATGGGTTGTAAATTATCTTAGACATCAAGCATATTTAACTAAAGGAGTGTATACCTCTGTTTTAGATGAGCGAACAAACGAACGTCAGGCATTTTATTTTGACGGCGGTATACAAAGTTATGTTAAACATTTAAATATCGGCAAGGATGTATTGTCTAGTAATATATTCTATGTCGAAAAACTTGTCGAAGATTCTATAGTCGAGGTAGCTGTTCAGTATAATGATACATTTGTTGAAATAATTAAGCCATTTGCTAATAATGTTATAACAATGGATGGTGGGACGCATTTGGTCGGCTTTAGGACGGCGCTCACCAGGACAATTAATGATTACGCGCGCAAGAGTGGGCTATTAAAAGAAAAAGAAGATAACTTAACAGGCGACGATATCCGCGAAGGTTTGACTGCAGTTATACTTGTAAAACTACCTGACCCACAATTTGAAGGTCAAACAAAAAATAAACTTGGTAATCCTGAAGTTAGACGTTATGTTGATCAAGTTATGAACGAGTATTTCTCGTATTACCTTGACGAAAACCCAAATGTCGCAAAAGGTATTGTTGGTAAAGCACTTCTTGCTGCAAGGGCGCGAAAAGCCGCTCGGGCAGCCCGTGACAATGTTATTCGTAAAGGGGCGCTGGATGGTCTTAGCCTCCCAGGTAAGCTGTCAGACTGTTCAAGTAAAAGTCCTTCAGACTCTGAATTATACATTGTCGAGGGTGATTCAGCTGGCGGTTCAGCAAAGTCTGGACGTGACAGTAAAACTCAGGCTATCTTACCGTTAAGAGGTAAAGTTCTAAATGTTGAACGCGCAAGGCTTGATCGCATGCTTGGTAATAACGAAATTGTTAGTTTAATAAAGGCAATGGGGGTTGGTATTAGTGACCAATTTGATATTTCTGGTCTTAGGTACCATCGAATAGTTATTATGACAGATGCTGATGTTGACGGTAGCCATATCGCTACACTGCTTCTAACTTTCTTTTTTCGATATATGAAAGAAGTGATCGAAGATGGACACGTATATCTAGCCAAGCCACCATTGTTTATGATGCGGGTAGGGACAAAAAAACACTATGCATATAGTGATGATGAGCGTGACTCAATAGTTGATCGATTAATCGCAGAGAAAGCCGAAAAAGGAAATAAAATTGATTCTGATTCAGACAAAGCCAAACAGGCTGGTATTACGTTACTGCAAAGATATAAGGGCCTTGGTGAAATGGATGCCGAGCAATTATGGGATACTACAATGAACCCAGAAAATCGTGTATTGGTTCAAGTTGGGATTGAAGATGCCGAAAATGCGGATGCCATATTTACAAAATTAATGGGTGATCAAGTGGATTTGAGAAAAAGTTTTATACAAGGCCGAGCAAAGTCGTTAAGTCTTGAGGAGTTGGATATATAGTTATGGACGATGACAAAAATACATCAATTGAAGGTGAAATTATAGAGGAAATCCCACAGACTCATTCACGTGTTGTAGAAAAGGAAACAATTGAAAATGTTATGGAGGATAGCTTCCTAAGATATTCAATGAGCGTCATTATTGACCGTGCTTTACCGGATGTTCGTGATGGATTAAAACCAGTCCACCGTAGGATTTTATATACAATGGGTGAACAAGGATTAAGGCCTGGTGGTAGATTCACGAAATCTGCTCGTATTGTAGGTGATGTCATGGGTAAGTATCACCCACATGGAGATTCGGCAATTTATGATTCTATGGTACGTTTAGCCCAAAACTGGACAATGAGGTACACGCTAGTTAATGGACAAGGGAATTTTGGCTCAATGGATGGTGACCCAGCCGCTGCATCACGTTATACGGAGGCAAGGCTTGATAAGGCGGGTAACGAGTTATTAACTGACCTAGACAAAGATACGGTAGATTTTCGTGATAATTATGATGGATCTGAACAAGAGCCTTCAGTCCTTCCGGCCAAGCTTCCAAACCTGCTTTTAAATGGTCAAATTGGTATTGCTGTCGGTATGGCTACGAGTATTCCCTCACACAATCTAGGAGAATTAGTTGATGCAACTATACATCTAATCGATAATCCCGAAACAACAACAGTTGATGAACTACTTAAATATGTAAAGGGTCCAGACTTTGCAACGGGTGCGATTGTATATGGTGGAGCCCCAATGAAACAGGCGTATCAAACAGGACGTGGCAGTGTCGTAATCCGAGCGGTTGCAACAATTGAAGAGAATAAGAGAGGGCGTAGTCAAATTGTTGTAACAGAAATTCCTTTTGCTGTAAATAAAGCAACACTTATAGAGAGAATTGCTGAACTTGTCAAAGATAAAAAAATAGCATCAATCAGCGATCTTCGCGACGAAAGTGCGCGTGGTTCTGTACGTGTTGTTATTGAGCTTAAAAAAGATGCATATCCAAAGAAAATATTAAATCAGCTATATAAATACACTTCATTACAAACCAGCTTCCACTTTAATATGCTAGCGTTGATTAACGGAATTCAACCGCGAATTCTTGGTCTCCACGAGATTTTGGACGAATTTGTTAAACATAGACAAGTTGTGATTCGACGACGAACAGAATTTGAGCTTAAAAAGGCTCAAGAGCGCGCACATATTTTAGAAGGTTATAAGATTGCGCTTGACCATATTGATGAGGTTATTAAAACAATTCGCGCTAGCCAAACTACCGACGATGCCGAAGCTGCATTGATAGAAAAATTTAAACTATCTTCGATTCAAGCCAAAGCGATTTTGGCAATGCAACTTCGAAGGTTGACCGGTCTAGAGCGTGAAGCAATCGAAAACGAACTGAAAGAATTGATGGATCTAATTACTAAACTCCAGGCAATTCTATCAGACGAACATGAAATTTGCCGAATAATCAAAGAAGAACTTCTTGAGATGAAAGAAAAATATGGTGATGACAGACGAAGTCAGATGATAAATTACGAACTTGGGAAGTTTAGTGACGAAGAATTAATCCCCGAAGAAGAAAGCGTTATACTACTTACCGCAGAAAATTATATTAAAAGGACGTTAGTAAGTGAATATAGACGACAAAACAGGGGCGGTAAAGGTAAAAGAGGCATGAAGATTAAAGCCGAGGATATTATAGATCAATTAGTGCCTGCAAGTACCCATGATTTCTTGCTATTCTTTACTAATCGAGGTCGTATTTTCCGACTGAAAGCCTACGAAGTACCAGCTGCAAGCCTGGCAACGCGTGGGGTGGCCGCAGTAAATTTGTTACAACTGCAACCAGAAGAGAAGATTACTTCAATTATTAGACTTGAAAAAGACGCTAATGATGACGGGTATTTATTCATGACAACCATCAAAGGTACAATAAAAAAGACCCCACTAAAGGATTATGCCAACATTAGAACTAACGGCCTTATTGCTATCAAACTAGATAGTGGCGATGAGTTGAAGTGGATTAAAAAGACTAATGGCAATACTGATGTGATTATATCAACATCAGCCGGTCAAGCTATTCGATTCAACGAAAAAGACGCTCGTCCAATGGGTCGTTCAGCTAGGGGTGTACGTGGAGTTCGATTACGACCAAATGACCAAGTTGTTGGGATGGATATTGTTGACGATGGCCGAAAACTACTAGTTATTAGCGAAAATGGATATGGGAAATCGACCAAAGTATCAAATTTCCCATCACATAAACGCGGTGGAGTTGGCATCAAAGCGGCTGTTGTTACGGCAAAGACTGGTCCAATAATCGCCGTCCACACATTGGAACCAGACGCATTTGAAGTACTCTTAATATCTACAGGTGGACAGGCCATTAGAGTAGGATTGAAAGATATTCCAACTTTAGGTAGGACAACGCAGGGTGTAAGAATCATGCGCATGAGCGATGGTGATAAGGTTGCATCGATCGGGTTAATGCCAGAGCAAGATAAAACCAATAAGTTAGACGAGGGGAAATAACTTATGGGGCTAGTCATAATATCACCGTACATAATAACAATCATTATGGCTTGGCTGGGTGCTCATATTATTAAATATATAGTCACCTCAATAAATAATGAAAAACAAACTCTTAGAGCGTATCTATTTAGTTCGGGCGGTATGCCAAGTGCACATAGTGCTGCCGTAGTTGCAATGACTACGATTATTGCCCTAAAAGACGGGATTGACTCGGGTTTATTCGGCATGGCATTACTTTTCGCGGTTATAATAATGTATGATGCTATAAAGGTGCGCAGGTCGTCGGGTGAACAGGGATTAGTAATTCATAAATTGATTAAAGAAACAAAAAGCAGAATAACATTACCACGCGTTGCTAAGGGCCATACTCCAACAGAGGTAGCAGCAGGAGCACTATTAGGAGCTATTATTGGTTTTATTGTGTTTATAACAACGGTATGAATATATTACCCTTGACTGTTACCTAAGCAATAAGGTATGATTGATAACAATCTGGCCGTGTTATTTTAGTGTGGCTCAACGTGGAGTTGTAACAGATTAAAAGAACTTTAACAATTTGGTTGTGCAAATCATCGTCAGTTTGCCCCGTTAGATATTAGTTATTTAACAGGGTGATACTCGTTAGATTATTTATCTAACGAGGTTTATATTGAGTTATGTGATTACATCGATTTATCGATGATAATCTTTTATGGAGAGTT
>CAZHFQ010000004.1:0-39600 GCA_964531915.1 uncultured Saccharimonas sp. (SeqCode)
GATCACTTTCAATGCTCGTCTTGTGGACTATTAATAGATACCGACGTTAAAAACAAAATAATCCCAATTTTAGAATCATCTATTAGTGACTGTTCAGTGTCAGGTCGATTAACGATTAACGGAACGTGTAAAAAATGTACAGAAAGATCAAGGAGGAAGTTATGAAAATAACAATTTTTAGTACAAAATCATGCGTATATTGCAACATGCTAAAACGCTGGTTAGACGAAAAATCGGTTGAATATATCAACTATAACGTTGACGAAAACCCAATGGCAGCTCAGACTATGGTGAAACTAAGTGGACAAATGGGAGTCCCATTTAGCATCATCGAATATGGTGACAAAAAAATGGAAAAAATTCTTGGCTTTGACAGGTCAAAATTTGAATCTGTCCTTAAAGTTGCCCAAGCGTCTAAATAATAATTAGAAAAAATGTCCGTTATCAGTCAAGGATGGTAATGCTGCTTTTTCACCCCCTTTTGAATCATCTGTAGGTTCTTTAACTATGGCATCAAGCGTAGAACTAGAAGATTCAGGAACATTGGTCTGGCTTTCAGCCATATTGCTTCCTACTACTCCAGGGCTCAAGACAGCTTGTTCGATTTCGCTAGTCCCTGCTTGTTCGACAGCATCCAAAATAGCTTTTCCTGTTAAGTTGTTGGTATCTGGCTCAACATGCTCTACAAATTTCGAATCAACAGCTTCACTGGCTGCTTTTATAAAGTTTTCTTCTAAAGGTTTTTTGATGAATTTTTCCGACATATTTTTATTTCTCGTTTATTGATAACACTAGTATAGCATTATTTTTATAAAATGTCAATCTGAATCATTAGTATATGGTATTTACAGCCTGAGTAATTCTTTTATTATAGATTTTATCCGGATCGGCATTTTTTGGACAAGACAGGTCAATATCTGCATAAACAACCCCACTTTCTCTCATACAGCCCAATGCTATATCTTTTTCAACACCCTCCCCGTACCCAACAAAACCCCACGAACGTCTGTCAATACCTTGTGCTTGTTCACTTTTTTTGAAAAGCATCAAACCAGACTTTTTCCCATCATTTGTTAACACCCCACAAATAAAACCTGAATGCAATTTTTCTTGTTTAACAAAAAGATCAAATAAATCCTTTGTCGGTCTTCGTATATCTTCTGCGTCTAGCCCACATTTAGTAAAATCGCCCATCGGAAGACTAACAATATAAGCCCAAACGTCTTTTCTGGGGACAACCGTACCAACCTCTTCATCCCATTCGTATAATGCTTTTTGCTTTTTTGGACTCTTATCATCAAGTAATTTGTTTATTTCGGTGAATTCAACCCAATTACTTTTTGCGTCTATGTCATATATGCATTGAGACCTCGGTTCAGCTAGAATTGGTGCGCTGACCTCAATATAATCCTCGCCCTTGTAAACAGCAAAAGCATTAGCTTTGCCAGTTTCTAGCATATCTACGCTACACATCGTTAAAGCATCTTTGAAGTCATCGTGCAAAACGGCTGCTAATAGTTCAACTCGTTCAATTTCAGAATGATCCCTAGCAACCTCGAGCTGCCTTTCGTCATCGGCATTAGGAACATCTCTGAGGTTTTCAAATTTTGTTTGAGTTTTCATTTTTGTAACCTACATACAGTTTTATACTTGTTATGCTAGAATGTCAATAAGCCAAAAATTTATCGAGGGGTAGGTTTCATATATTATTGGTTATTATGCTGCTTTTTTGAGTGGGGAGCTTTTTGACCTAAAACGATTTTCGATTTCGGCTCTTATTTCGGCGTCTCGTTTGGCGCGTTTCAGCTTTCTTTCCTCTTCTCGTCTTTTTTCTTCATAAATTCTTTCTGGCGACTTTTTTTCGCCTAGTATTTTTTGGCAATGGACACAGATATCGCAACCTCCAACCAGTGTTTTTTCGGGCGAATATCTCTTTCCTCCTCGGCTGGGACAATTTGATATTCGACAAACTCCAATTTTTGGCTTTCCAAAATTATCAAGTTTTTCACCAAGCCCAAATATATTCCATAAAATACCGAATTCGTTGCTATTTCCTGCCGACTGCCCAACCCCAATATCGCCAGCTCTTGTAAATTCCTGACAGCCACCACTTGCATAGCTCGCTTCCTCTGAGCGTGCCTGTTCGCCATAATATGATACGGTATCTTTGCTTGCCCCGTCACCTATATCGGAATGCTCAAGATTATTTAATAGTTTACTGTCTGCTCTATCAATAACACTTGCAATGCTAGTAATTAACTCACCCAGAATACTTCGCACTGTGTCACTTGAGATTGGGTGTCCCTCTGTCAGATGATGACTAATACCAAGCCTGTCATTTATTTGCTTTAGTTCTGGCGTTACAACCCCCTTACTTGATGCAATAGTTTTTATCGTATCCATGTAAACTGACAGTATTTTGGGATTCTGTTTAACCTTTAATATGCCGTTTTGTATTTCGACGTCTTTATCTTTTTCAAGACCAAAGCTGTGTTCGCTGCCATCGTTTGTCTGCAATACGCGATCATAAACCCCAACATAATAGTCAACAAAACCGCCTAGATATTCTACTTTCGGATTATTAATCTCATAGTTATTACGCAAAATCTCTTGTTCGGTATCCCCAGCGGGTAAATCAACACCCATTTCACTTCGGAATTTATTAAACTGTTCTACGTTGGCGTTAAAAAGCGAAACAAAACTTCCCTCTAAATGTACCTGGTCAACTTTTTGATAAATGCGCGAAATCGCGAATTTCTGTGCCCCGATTGGCAAGGATTCAAATATCATTCGAGCGCCAACTGGAGCATCACTAAACCATTCAGTTAATTTTGCAACCTCTTGCGCCTCGGCCTTTGCTCTGACGAGCTCTGCATTTAGACTTGGATCAGTGGCGGCTTCTTGTTTAAAAATTTCTAAATTTGTTTTCGTCATAGCATTCATTGAAACCTTATCATTGACCGACACAAAATCATCTTCAAAAAATTCAAAATTTACTTGACTGAAAAACGGTGTATTCGGCAAACGTTCAGCAATATCGGTCTCGATATCCTCTTTTATCCCAACCAGTGACTCTTCCCCTCTTTCAAGATACTGAAATAAATGCGTTACCGGATCATTAATCCCTAACTGTTCCTGTCTGATTGCCAGATTCCCCATACTAACAATTTTTTCAATGCTAATATTGCCCGGTTGATGTTCTCTGGTTTCGGTTTTGATTGGTTTTACTAATTCCAAATTAAATTCTCCTACTTCCGAGTAGGAGATTACATAAAAATAACTGCTACTCCTGCTCGGGAGGTTTTAACTGTATCGGACTTAGCATTGCTGCC
This sequence comes from uncultured Saccharimonas sp. (SeqCode), assembly GCA_964531915.1. Classification (GTDB taxonomy): domain Bacteria; phylum Patescibacteriota; class Saccharimonadia; order Saccharimonadales; family Saccharimonadaceae; genus UBA1547. The sequence continues at coordinate 3,333 of CAZHFQ010000004.1, forward strand.
ATACCGCTGCGGCACAGTCCCGGATTCACACCGGGTTCCAGTATTTTGATTTGTTAATAATATTATTATGCCTTATCGACACTTCAATGTCCAACAGAAAAGTATGAATTTCTTTTTGTTAACCATTTAATAGGAGGGTCATGAAGCCCTCCTATTAATAAATAGTATTCGGATTTTATGAACGGCCGTGTCGCATAAAGCCACGATTTGCACTATTTGTTTCGTGGTCACCTGCTTGGCGCTCTTCCATATTCTTTAGTCGGCTATCAATTTCAGCCTGAGATAAACCTCTGTCAGCCCAGCGCTGTTTGGCTGCTGCTTCCATCGATTCGTGGAATTTTTCTACACTAATACCTTTGTCTTCTGCGATTTGCAGCATGGTCTTGGTTTGTAGTTGAGTTTTTAGCTCGTCTGTTGTCATCTGCAACAAATCTGCCTTCGTTTGAAGCTGTTGCTGATAACCTACGCCATTGCCATTATGAACCCCGTTGCCTGCACCTTGTGCATTTGCAAAAGTTGGGACTGCGATAAGCCCCGCGGTTGCTAGACCTGCTACTGCTAAACTGTACGTTAATATTCTTTTCATTTGCTTTCTCCTTTTCTTTTTATATATGTATTACAAATGAAACTAGAGTATTATTTCATTTATCTGCCTCGTCCGTACATTCTCCCTGTTAAATTACAGCTAATGTCATCGGCCTGGCATGCCGCGTTAGATCCACGTCCGTTCATTAGGCCGGGTAGATTGCTAAACGACAATGCAACTCCAATAATCACAAAGGCTATAATTACAATCGGCACTAGGTAAATTAGGCGCACTTTATACATATGTCCGACTTTTTTAACAAGATAAATAATTCCAACTACCGAGACTATACCAAGCAGCAATGCCCACCATGGGAATGTCTCTAACAGATTTGTTAAGTTACGTTTGGCGCCATAGGCTGGCCCATCGGCTGCAATTATCCTCAACCATAACATAGAGACACTCATAAAGTAAGCAGCTGCAAAGCTCAGCAAAGTCACCGCCAAAACACCGAGAGCCCCGATGGATAGATAGTATGATTGTGGTCGCATATGAGCCTTGCCACTATGAATTTTCCCCATCACTTGCTTTTCTATCTTGCTTGTTTTGATTTGGTTGCTTTTACTCATTACTCACTCCATTATCTTGGCATATTTTTTTCAAAATGGCTTTGCCACGCCTAATCCTAACACCTACCGTCGACGTCGGTACGTGTAATATATCGCTAATTTCATCATATTTTAATTTATCAAAAAAAGTTAGTGCCAAAACTTCTTGATATTTTATATCAATTTGCGACAGACAGTTGCGAACTTTTGAGTTTAATATTTTTTTATCAATCGCCTTATCCGCCCCAAAATGAACCAAAAAGTCATCGTGAACTTCACTTGCCCCCGTAAGAGCCATGGTTTTTTTGCTACGTTTAATTACATTCATAGCCTCGTTATGCAAAATACGATAAATCCACGGCGAGAATTGTTTGTCTAAGTTAAAGCTGCGCAAGTTAATATAGGCCTTGATAAAGGATTCTTGAACGGCATCAGATGCGACATCATAATCTTTTAACAGATATGTAGCATAGCGTAAAAGTTTACTTTCATATCGCTCCACAATTTGCGCATACATATCATTATCACCATCTATCACCGCCTGTACAACTTGCGAATCGGTCATATTTTCATTTTTAGCACTCATCGTCACACATATTATACAACTGATAACCTTATATTATTTCATCCGTAGGAGAATTGGATAAAAAAGGACAGACCTTTCTCGTTCCTTACACTGTTGTATTCTCGTCATCAACCTAAGGTGTTAAAAAGATCCGTACTTTTTTGCTTAATAATATCCTTCTCATTTAATTTTGCCATCGCCTTTAGCCAATACATAAAGTACTTTACTAACATGCTTAACATAGCCCTTAGCTACTAGTTGTTCAAGAGCCACGACATATTTATAATCTGATTTTTCTTGAGAATTTTCATTTTTTATAAAATCAACCTTGCCAATCCTTATCCATCCTTCAGGCATCGCATCTACTTTTAGTAAGTAAATCCGCATATTATTATCTTTTGCAAGATCAATAATTCTTCGCTCCTCTTCGGATAGCTCTTTGTCTTTTCGTTCCACCCTACTACCAACAATTATATCCCCGCCAGCTACAATATTACCTTTTGGATTAATGTGGGGCGAGTTTTTATAAAACACTTTTTTATATCCTAATATCCCTAAATAACCAAAAAATATTGTTAAAAAAATACCTATTAATGTTAGGATAGTCCCGCTATTCATCTCCACATTAACCTTTCTCGATTAATTCTTCGACTTGTTGTTTGGCTTGTTTCAGTAAGTCTTTAGCTTTTTTGCGGGATCTGTGGGATTGATTAACTAGATTCGCAATTTTTTCTTGAGCTGGTTTTGGTAAAATTGGAATCAATAAATTCTCGATATCATTGTCAGTTATCGTTGGATAGGAAGTTCCAGTCGTAGGCCTTTCCATTTGTAGTTTCCCAATTATAGATCTTAGGACGACCTGTAAGTACTCCCTACTAGGAGATTCAACATCGAAAACAGAAAACGCCCCGCTAACTACATGGTTCTCTTCCCAATTATCGGGAATAATTGCTATTGCACCTCGTGTTGGCCTAACTTTCGAAATTATTAACTCTCCACTATTGAGCTGAATTTTTGCATTAACCGGAAGTTGTGCCCCCAAAATACCATTTGAAGAAACTTCGCCATCGCCCACACTTACATCACTTATTTCTGTGTATTGATATTCTTGGTCCTTGACAAGCTTGAACTCGCCACTCCTTCTTTTTGCTATATATGATAGCCTATTAAATTTACCTAATTTAGATAGCAGTGTATCAAATTTCGGTAAATAGTAGTCAGGGTCTATACGATTGGCACTCTTTACATCTGATAGTTTTGCAGTAAAAAATAACTCTTCATCAACTTTAAAATCTTTTAACCCTAGCTCTTGCAAAAGCAAGGCTTCAGCATCGAAATAGAAGGATTTTGATTTTTTTATTTCTTGTATCCTAAGCTTCATTAACTCTGAAACCGCTGCATTGTCTTTTTTGGGGACTAAAATATCATTTATTTTGTTAATAAATAAGTTTAATTGAACATTACCAGTTGATTCTCTAATAGATTGAAACCTACCATATGATGAATTTAAAAAAACAACCAAAAACTCTGGGCTTAACCTTTCTTTCAGATGGATCCTAGCGACATGTCTGTCTATGTTTGCAGGTAAGCATTCTTCTGTTACTAAACCAGCAAAACCAATAGTCCCTACGGTTGAAATCAAAATATCTCCCAGTTGAAGCCGTGATCTTTTGTTTTTTTCATCTATTATTTTTGATATGTTATTAACATTTTCTGAATCTATATAACAGTCTTTGACATGCTGAGCGGAAAAATATTTTATTCCACTTTTGCTATCGAAAATTGGTGAGCCGTGTTCTCCATCTGTAATATATGAGATATCACCCAATCTTATTGATTCGGCGTTTGCTAACCTTTTGGCTTTGTCTAAATTATTAGGTTCATAATATTCAGCATCAAGCCTATTTTGTCCCTCAAGTTTCGATTTTTGGATTATTGAAAAAACCATTTTCAACCCCAGAATCTAAGGTTTTGTCCCTTGGCGAACTTAAGAAAACCATTTGCAATTTCGTCTAGATCATCATCAAGAACTTTAGTATTAAGTTTAAACACTGGATCCCCATTTTCGTCTTTTTTATATACCGAATTTCCGGAATTATCTTTGCCGCCTTTTTTGGAAACAGCCATAAATATGGGGTAATCACTTAAAGGTTTTTCGTCCTCGTTCCATTTTTGCAAAAACAAAACTGATGTTTTTGTTCCCGTATGGGGCTTAAAAGTGTTTCCATGCAGGCCTATTACAGCCATTACTCTGGCTTTATCAAAAAGCCAGTTACGTATATAGTTCATATTTGTATTATTAAATACACCTTGTGGCAATACTATAGCAATACGGCCACCCGGCTTTATGATTTCTAACGACCTTTCTATAAACAAAATATGCCTTTCTACCATGTTTTTTATTTTGCCTTTTTCGTTTTTGGCCAGGTCATACGTCCTAAATAACACTTCGTTGCGTATTTCGCCAGCAAAGGGCGGATTAGCCAACAGAACATCAAAATTTAAATGCCTTAAACTCTCATGATTTTCTCTTTTTTTTACAGAATCATTTTCAAATTCATATAAACGATCGTACAGCTCTGATCTGGCTCGTATTTTTTCTGATTCTTCACCTTGCCACTCTCTGGTGTCTAGAGAGTTGAGCTTGAAAACATGCGACTTACCGTCGCCAGCGATAAGCATTAAAGCTCGTGATATTTTTACTGTTTTTTCGTCAAAATCAATACCATAAACATACCTTTTAGCATAGTCTGATTTGGCTGACTGGCTGGAGTCTGCCAAGTAATTCTGCCATACCCACCACATTGTATGAATTAAAAACCCACCAGACCCACAAGCCGGATCAATCACATATTCGTTTTGTTTAGGATTAAGCATTTTTACAGCCATATCAATAACATTGCGTGGCGTGAAATATTGGCCTTTACTGCCTTTTGCAACAGTTGTTAGCAAATATTCAAACGCTTGATCCATGACTGGTAGCTGAGCACCGAATAGCTTGATTTCTTCTAATTCGGCGATACAAAGTGCTAGATGTTGCGAGGCAAGTTCTATTTTTTCATGCTTGTTAAAAATTCCAGACCATTCTTCTATCGATGCCCTGAACAAATCATTTATTGTGTTGTATGTAATCTGGGTATCGTTTGATTTCCGGAATAGAACCTCATTATCTGGCCTATTTGCTGCCTGTTTTTCGTCGTATAACTTGGCATAAATAAGCTTGAAAATCTCGTTAAATGAATCAACCCCAGAACCAGCAAGCACCAACTCTTCTAAGCCCAGGATAATCTTTTTAAGATCATAGTCTGACTTTAAATCAGCAAGAGTTAATTTTTCTTCTAATACGTCTTCTATAGTTTGGTCAACCCGTGGAATATCACGTATTGTCTCGTATTCTCTGGGATATGGTCGATATAATACAATTTTTGCATCACCATTTGACCAGACTCCAATTGGAGCCCCCTCACTAGATAAATATGATTTTAATTGGTCAATACCTTCTGATTCCTTCGGTTTTTTAGTCTCTATTAGTATGTGTGGAGTAATTTTGTCCTTGTGATATACAACGATGTCGACGGCTTTGGCGTGTATTTCACGACCAAAATGGATACTTTTTTCAACATCGACTCTCTCTGACGGATATTTATAGTAATTAATAAGTTTACTTAGCCAAAGTTGGCGTACAATTTCCTCTGGATTTCCAGAACTGTTAACAGGATTATAAATCTGAATATCTTTTTCTCTTTTTAGACATTTTAGATAGTATTTACCGTCTTTCTCAAAAATATTTAGTACTTCTTCAATATTAACATCAGTAAACTCGGTTAAACCATATAAAGTTTCGCTATCTCTAAGTATTTTGTTGACTACTTCTGTGCTGTCCATTTATTTCCCCAAATTTAATATCATTTTACCCATAAAGAACGTATCGTGTGTAATAGGTATAATACGGCATGCTGGATTTTCTGGTTTTAAATAAGTACGGCCTTTGTTATAGATGAATGTCTTTAGGGTCACATCATCACCTTGACGAGCCAGAACGACATCACCGGATTTATATTCTTCAGCCTTTTTAATTAATACCTTGTCTTCGTCGTAAATACCAGCTTCTATCATAGAGTTGCCAGCGACCTTAACAATAAATACATCCTCATATTTTTGATAACCACTTGGTATTTCTGTCCACTCGCTTTGTTCGATTGCCAAAGCTAGAGGTCCGGCGGCGGTTATTCCTGCAATTCTTACAAGTGGCTCCTTACTAATAACGTTATAACCAAGTGGATTTATTTTTATACCACGGGCAGAACCTCCTTCCCTTTTTATGTATTTCTTTTTTTCAAGAGCATTTAATAAGTCCAGCACAGCTTGATTAGATTTAATACTTAATATCACTTTTAAATCATGTAATGTTGGTGGGTAGCCAGATGCTCTAAAAGAATCGTATACAGCCAGTAACGCATCTTTTTGTCTGTTGGTTATTGACCTATCCATGCTAATTATAAGTTTAACTGACCATTTAGTCAGTGTCAATACGCTAATGCTTATTTATTTAGTTTTTGTATAACTCAAAATATGGAATTTTGTCTAATTGTTCGTATCTAAACATATGATAGTTAGCACGACGAGCTGTTTCTGGCAGTTTATAGTGCCTTAGGGTCTTTTTCGGGATAAATGGATAGAAACGTATTTCTTGCTTTTGTATACTCTTTTCTTTCCATTTAAAGCTGACAAATAGTGGTGGAACCATATAGCCAGATTTAAGGACTTTATCCATAATCATCCAACCTGCACCAAAAATAACTGACTTGGGTTTACAGTTGTTAGTTTTGACCTGAGCGCGAAAAGAGCAGCCTGTACATTGGACATCAAATAGCGGGTAACTCGGCGGCAAAAGCATTAATGATTTACCACAATTTGGACAAGGAATTAGTTCAACTACCTCTTTTTCACCTTCGTCGCCATTGAATTTATTGTTAGCCATTACTCTCATTAGATCATGGCATGATCACAATTTCAATCACAAACATTTTGGCGGAGAAGAAGGGAGTCGAACCCTCGATGCCCTTGCGAACATACTGCCTTTCCAAGGCAGCGCACTAGACCACTATGCGACCTCTCCATACATGGTAATTATAACAGTTGTTATTTCTACCTTAAAATGTGGTTGCGTTAATCTGGAAACAATAACATAATATATATAATGGCCAACACCACACAAACACCGGTCATAAAACTGCGGGGCCTTAAAAAGAGGTTTGGTATCGGTGATGCCGAAACATATGCGCTAGACGGAGTTAATTTGACGATAAAAAACGGCGAATTCGTCGCAATCATGGGTCCGAGCGGCTGCGGAAAGACTACGTTATTAAATATTATTGGACTACTTGATCGCCGATACATCGGCGATTATGAACTGGAGGGCAAACCAGTTGACTCAATTTCAAGGCGCAAACAAGCCCTAATTCGCAGTAAACAAATTGGTTTTATTTTTCAAAACTTTAACCTTGTACCTCGCCTTAATATCTTGGAAAACGTGGCTCTACCGCTGACTTATAGCGGAGTAACAAAAATTAAAAGATTAATAATGGCTAGCGATATTCTGAAAAACTTTCATTTAAACGAACGTGAATATTATATGCCCTATCAATTGTCTGGTGGTCAAATTCAACGAGTCGCGATTGCAAGGGCTCTAGTAAACGAACCGTCAATAATTTTAGCTGACGAACCAACCGGAAATCTGGATTCACGCGCCAGTCACATCATCATGGAAGAATTGTCCGAACTTCATAAAAACGGCAATACAATTATCATGGTGACACATAACGCAAATCTGACTACATATGCCAGTCGAGTTATTACAATGTTGGATGGTAAAATTGATACCGATTCTTTTGGAACTTTTCAAATTCCTAAACCAAATGTCATCAAAGAAAAAATTAAACGTAAAAAATCTGATAAAGCCCATAAGAAAAAAGTCCTAAGTAAGAAAAGGAAGAAAAAATGATACGTTTACTTCTTTTGAATCACACCCGAAACGCCGAACAATCCCTAAAAAGCAGTCGTGTTCGAAGTGTCCTCACCATGCTGGGCGTAACAATTGGCGTTGCTAGTGTTACGGCAATCTTAGCCCTTGGAGGCGGAGCCAGCCGTATAGTTGATGAACAAGTAAATTCACTGGGCGGCAATATCGCTGTCATTCGCCCCGGAGCAGCAATTAACAACATAGATAGTATTACTCAACCACAAACTAGCCATAGTTATGCAACCAGTACGCTTACATCTGATGACATCGGGCAACTAGCCAAAATTAAACACGTCAATGCAGTCGCTCCACTTATGATTTTGAGTGGTACAATCAAAGCCACTGCGACCGCATCGCCTGACTCGACGGTGCTAGCGACAACAAGCGAACTAGCAGATATTTCAGGTTTGAAAATGCGCGATGGACAATTTTTAGACCAAATAATTGATGGGAATTCAGTTGTGGTTGGCCAACAGTTGTCAGTTAATATTTTCGGAACCGAATCATCAATTGGCAGAGCGATGACTATTCGCGGACAACAATTTGTTGTCGTTGGGGTGTTAAAACTTCAAAATAACCCTATTAACTATAATTCAATCGATTTCGACAATGCAGCAATCATAAATTACGACTCTGGTAAAAAGTTGAATAAAAATATTTTGCAGATTCAACAAATTAACATTAAAGCTGACTCGATTCAAAACTTAGGAAAAGTTGTAGATGATGCAAATAAACTCCTCTTAAAAAATCATGATGGTGAAAAAGATTTCTCGGTTCTAGTTGGTGAACAAATATCTCAGCCAACCAGTCAATTATTTTATTCAATCGCTAGCGTAACGGCGGCAATAGCTGCAATTTCGTTATTTGTTGGCGGAATCGGAATTATGAATATCATGCTAGTAACAGTTGCCGAGCGAACGCGTGAAATTGGCATTAGAAAATCACTCGGAGCAAGTAATACCGATATTATGTACCAATTCTTAATCGAATCACTAGCAATCAGTATTTGTGGTGGAATCATCGGTTATATCGCAGGTTATATTATCGCCTTTATCATCAGTGGATTTTTAGCATTTGACCCGATAGTTAATTGGCAAATTGCCTTAATAGCAACTATTATATCAATCATTATGGGCACATTGTTTGGACTTTACCCAGCGATTCGAGCAGCTCGAAAAGACCCAATTGAATCCTTGAACCATCATGATTAGATAAATTTATTAAGACTGAGATAACTCTTGCTTTAACTTTTCAATTAATTGAACTGGTGTAGGGTTAACGTTGTTCAGGATTGCAACATAAATACTAACAAAATCAGCCAAGATACTACCCCATAACAGTTGTTCGATGACTGATTCGCCAGCCAAATTAATTACTGTGGACTTAGGTCTAAGACCACTTAGCAGACGATCGGAAATTTCAAAACGTTTTAAAACCCGCGGATGCTCGAACCGACTAACTAAATCAAAGACAGCAAACGGTTTTTCAACAGGATGCGATGTCCAGCCAATAAATTCATTGTGGTTAAATTCGGGGTATTCATTCCAAAAAGCCACATTCTTGGCATTTTCATTCCAATTGATTTTCCATTTATACGCGACTGGCGCAGTTAATGGTCCGCCGTAGAATACGGCCGTCTTGCCAACCGCCTGCAGGGCTAATTGTTTGGCATAGTTCTCACTTGTGTTTACGTCAGCAGCCCATTTGGAACTTTCGTCCTGTAACCATTCTGCTTTTTCAGCAATTTCATTAGCCCGACTAGCAGAAACAATTCCAAAATTAACAAGTAGCGAAACTAAGGCGCGTAAATTGTAGATTACCGCCATCCGAGGCTGTAAGTCAGCAGGTAAAAGCGCATAAGTCGTTTGGTTTTGATTAGCATGATCGACTAATTTACCACCAGATGCAATAATTGCAATTTGTGCACCTTTTGATTCAGCTTGGTTCAAACAGCTTAGTGTCTCTTCGGTGTTACCAGAATAACTGCTTGCAATAACCAATGTATCTTTATTAACGTATTCTGGTAAATCATAGTTTCGGAAAACCTCAAAAGACCTTGGAAGTTCAGTTTTTAGCCACGCATTGACCAGCAAGGCTGCTAGTGCCGAACCCCCCATTCCTGCAACAACGATGTTATAAATCGGTCGATTATCGTTTTCTTTATTATACAAATCCACATTAAAACTAGCCTGTTTATACTGTGAACTGGCAACCTCTAGTGCCCCGTTTGGATCACGTTGTTTTAATACATTGGCATCGTCAAGCATTGGTTCCTCTTCCTTGATGAAATATATATATCTATGATACAGTATTATAAGAATAAGTATAAGCGTTAAAATCAGAGGTGGGTAATGGAAGAAAATCAATCGCAAACAGCAAAGCCAATCAGTGATGACCAAGAATTGGCTAAAGTATTAGCTGGTGTAAAACAAGAATCAAATAATCTTGAATTCCAGGAAACTCCTGTATCACCTACTACTGTAACCCCTACTGTAAACCCTGTTGCACCTCCAGTGCCTGAACCTGTTGTCGAACCAACCCCACCACCAACTAATGAAGAAAAACAAGCTGACGATACCCCGCCAGTCGCAGAAGTCGGTGAACTTGACGGCATTAAAAAAGACGCTTTATCCGAACTGCGCCCACTTGTTGACAAACTTGATTTAGAGCCTGATGAAAAATTCGATACATATCTGTTGCTAATCCGCAGTACAGACGATAAGAATTTAATCGCACCTGCACATGAAGCGGCCAAAAATATCCCAGACGAAACAAAACGAGCTCAGGCACTACTTGATATCATCAAAGAAATCGATTTCCTATCTCATCCGCAACCGCCAGTTGCCTAAATATATTTAATATTCTTATACTTAATTTCATTTTTTAGAGTTTGCCATTACAATAGACGGTGATGACAGTACGACTCGCTACGCAGGAGGAAATTGACACTTGGGATAAATTAATCCTATCTAATCCTGACGGCGGGAATGTATTTTCAAGTTATGAATTCGCCATGCAAAAAGAAACCGGTGGCTATAAGGCTATCTTTATTATTATTGGCGAGCTAGCAATAACGGTTTTAGAAAAAAGCGTTCCCCTACTTGGAAAATTATGGTATCTACCGAAAGGTCCTGGGGTTACATCGTTCAAAGAACTTTGGCCAATTCTGCAAGAACTAGAACTATTCGCCAATAAATATGGTGTTTTTGTGGTTCGGATAGAGCCCGAAATCGGACACTCGGAAAGACCAACTCTTGCAAGACACGGCCTCAAAAAAGCCAAACCGATAATCCCCAATCCATCGACTATTACCCTTGATATACATGAAAAATTAGACACGATTTTAGCTGACTTACCCCAAAAAGGTCGCTATGCTATTAAAAAAGCCGAGCGCGACGGTGTAATAATAAAACCTGTCAAATCCGACGAAAAAAATTGTCAAATAATGTATGATTTGTTAACTAAAACTGCCGAGGGACAATTCGGTATTCGCGGATACGATTACTTTCAAACGTTTTGGCAACGGTTCGAAGCAGCTGATTTAGGTCAGTTATTTTTTGCCTACTTTGACAATAAAGTCGTAGCGGGCGCATATGCCCTGGTTTTTGGAGAAAAAAGTACCTACAAAGACGGTGCAAGCGTCCGCAATAGGACGGTTTATGGCGCAAGTCATCTGTTACAATGGCATGTAATTCAGTGGGCCAAATCGCATGGCTCAAATTTACACGATTTTTGCGGCTCGCCCCCAAGTGATGAAATTAATAATAAAGACCATAAACATTACGGCATTGGCCTATTTAAAACCGCTTTTAACCGAACCGTTACAGATTATATCGGCTGTTATGACCTAATAATTAATAAATCAAAATATAAAACATGGGTGAAATTTGCCGAAAAAGTCGCCCATCGCCTGCATTATTACAAGCATCACGACTCGTATTATTAAGAATTTAATAATTTTTTTGTTATCTCGATTTCGTTCCAAGGGTGGACACCGTCAGCTCGTTCGATGGTTTTTTCATGCCCCTTGCCAAGCAGAACAACTGTATCATTCTCGCTTTTGGCTCTTGAAAGTGCAAATTCAATTGCTTTTTCCCTGTCATGGATTAAAAACATGTCTTTATCAATAATTTTTCCAGCCTTTTTTGCCCCGTCCGCAATTTGACCTAAAATCAGTTCACCATCAATGTCACGATCATCTTCCTCTGTTAAAATAACTTCATCACTATACTTTCCTGCAATCTCGCCTTGGACTGAACGTTTTGATTCATCACGACGTCCAGCCGAGCCAAAAACAGAAATTAACTTACCTTTGGTTGCCGGTCGCAGACTCGTGAATAAACTTTCAAATGCGTCTGGGGTTGATGCAAAATCTACAATAACTTTAAATTTTTGTCCAACGTTTACAACCGTCATTCTACCTTCTACCCCATCGAGGGCGGCTATCCCTTGTTCAATCTGTTCTTTATTTAAACCAATTTCGCGCCCAACCGCCACTGCTGCCAAGCTATTACTAACATTAAATTCCCCAGGAATATTTACATGAATGTTATAACTTTCATCCCCAATCACTGCCTCATAGGTGGAATGGTCTGACGCCAAGAAAACATTTTTCGCCCTTATCTCACCAGTTTTGATTCCATAGGTAATTGAGTTAGATATGTTATCAACAAACCTGCCAGCATTAGGATCATCGGCATTTACTACCCCAAACCTGTTTTTGTGTCGATTTGTAATTTTAAAAAGTCTAACCTTGGATTTTAGATAATTTTCAAAAGTACCATGGTAATCCAAATGGTCGGCTGTGACATTTGTCATCACGGCGATTTCATACGGCACACCCCAGGTTCGATGTTGGGCTAGTGAATGGCTAGAAGCCTCTAAAACAACCCAATCCACCCCTTCACGCTTAAAATCGCTCAGACGTTTTTGTAATATTCCAGACTGAGCAGTCGTAATATGCTCGATTTGAGGACGAATATCGTCACCAATACCATACGCAACGGTGCTCAACATAGCAACTTTTTTCCCTGCTTCATGCAACATTTTTTCAATCATAAACGTCGTTGTTGTTTTGCCGTTTGTCCCAGTCACGCCAATAATATGCATCCCTCTTGATGGAAAACCATATTTAATACTTGCAATTACAGCCTCACCCAAATGACCAAGCGGCTCAATTTGTCTAAATACTTTTGTGGGAATTAACTTTTTAACAACTTTTCGGAAATCTACCATGTGTTTATTATACGTTAGACCTTTAAGTCCCGTCTATTAAACGCCTATGAATCCAAATCAACTATTACTAATATTGTATATGTCTCTGGTAAAATCATACGAAAGAGCTACTACTAAAAAACCAGTCGACCACTGACACAAAAACCCTCTAAAATGACAAAAAGGTCAATCGCCTTCATCCCGTCATAATAAAATACTTCTGACGGTAAATAGCCAATCTCCTCTTTAATTTCAGGTCCAAATTTCGTGATGTCCTTGCCAAATATGGTTGCGCTACCGCCACTTGGATGGATTAACCCCAGAAGTGTCCGGATAGTGGTTGATTTGCCCGCACCGTTAGGACCAATAAAACCAAATATTTCACCTTCTTCAATCGCTAAATCGACATTTTTTATCCCTAATGTTTTGCCATAATATTTCGTCAGTTTTTTAGTCTCAATAATATTCACTTTTATCCCCAAAGTTTAACTATTCTTCTATTTAATAGTCCTACTTATGCCTATTATCAAATATACATGGGTTATACTGATGCTAAATGATTAGTCATAAAAAATATTCAGGAAAATTATATTGCTTTTCGCCACCCGTAATGTTGGCAACTTTTGTAATTGAGTTTGGTTTGGCATTTTACACATTATGGCGCTACAAGATGACAACTATTAGCCGGTTAGCAGTTGCGCTATTGATATTTTTGGGAATATTCCAGTTGGCAGAATATATGGTTTGCGGTGGGCTTGAATGGACGGGCGTCCAGTGGGCTCGAATTGGGTATATCGCAATTACTATATTACCAGCGCTGGGAATTCACATGATAGTAAAAATCGCTGGTAAAAAAATACCCCTTCTAGTTGGTTCCGCATACGCCAGTTGCATAACATTTGTTGTATTTTATATCATTGAGACAGGGGCAATCAGTGGACATGCTTGTTATTCAAACTACGCCGTATTTTACACCCATCAATCTAACGCCCAATTGTTTGCAGCCTATTATTATGGCTGGTTAATGGTCGGGTCTTATATGGCATGGCAGTGGGGCATGAAAAACCCAAACGTTCAAAAAACCCTTCATTCAATGGTTCTGGGCTACTTGGTTTTTTTGGTACCAACTACGTATTTTAATATCGTTGACCCATCTACCGTCAAAGGAATACCGTCAATAATGTGCGGATTTGCAGTGCTATTGGCATTTGTAATCGTATTCAGAGTTTTACCAAGCAGTGCCCAAAAAAGAATCAAGCAATGCTAGGTTTTAGATTTTAAGTTTAAAAATCCCTAAATGTTTCTTTTTACTTTGTTTTTTAATACTTTGACTCCTTCTTCAAGGTCTTCTGGTGAAATTTCATGTTTCATCAATAAACTATTTAATCTGTACCTGTTTTTAGATCGTTCCTCTAAATCAGCGCTCGGACCTTCATGGATTAGCCATTTCACCAAATCTACAACCTCCATATAATCAGCTGCTATGTCCGACAAAGCGTAGTATTCCTTTTTTTCAGTTCTTCTTCCTTGCAATGGCCGTTCTTTTTCTGACATATTTTTACCTCTTAAATATATTCTACCATCTAATAGAATTACAGAGTAAAAATACAAAGTGGCTCACAACATCGTTACTGTTGTAATATAGTCATCACCCTAAGGTGTCAAAAAGGTCCGTCCTTTTTTACGTGTACTTTTTTACGTAAATTAGCCAATTGACCGGGGGCTGTGTTTATTTACTTTTTTCTTCGTAATCATCTAAAAATTCTAGATATTTTACCGCAGATCCGTACAGTTTTAAAACACGATTCTTTTTCAGCCAGCAAGGAACGTCATCATACAAATACGCCCTAAGTGATGAGTAAGGGTAATCAAGCCACTCGTCAGCATTGCGATGTATGTAGCGACTAATATGAAAAAGGTGTTCATCTGAATCAATTCGAGCAGCTTTATATCGGCTTTCAAAAAGTGGGCCACTACGCCCATACTTTTTATTAAAATAGCGACTATAGCTTGTCATTATGCCATGCATTAACTTAGCCATACCACTTTCATTTATCTGATATACCAACAAATGAAAGTGATTCGGCATCAGACAATAGACCAATGCTTCAACTGAATCATTAAGTTTTTTGTAATTTTCATCTGGACTGATTGGTGTGGTGCCTTCCGACAAGTATCTCTCAAAAAGAGTAAAAAAGAATAAATAGTCAGACTCGTCTATAAAAATCTTTTGTTTGCTGACACCACGAGTGTAAACATGATAATAAGTGTTTGATACGTTAGTTTTGATTATGTTCCGACTCGGCATATTTCTATCCCACCATATATTCTCGTACAGAGAACAAACCCTGTAACGTTTAGTTTTTTATCAGTTCTATTTCAGTTTATTCCATGTTAATACATTTGTAAAGAAATTCAAATGTAATCATCTGAAAAAATGTATTAAAACTCAAAAAATTAATTTTTATATTTAACTTAATTGTGATAATTACATCACCCTAAGGTGTCAAAAAGGTCCGTCCTTTTTTTATTGTCTAAAAACAGTTTATTTAATCGTTAAAGCACTTTCTCATGTTATATTAAGTGTATGAATAAAAGCATAAACAAGAAGAAACCCTCTGCTGCAAAGACATTAAAGATTATTTTGATAATTTTATTGACACCTGTCGCTTTAGTCATACTTTTCATTATTTATACCATTGTCAGTAACCCGATTTATGACAAGCTAGACAACGACAGATTTAATATGTTAGATACTTCGATGCAATCTGTTTATCAACGGATTAAGTCTGTTTCAGACGGTGCTGAAAGATGGAAATATATTACAACATGCGAAACAAGACTACAGGGAGACTGGCCTACTGGAAATTATGATTGTGTAACATCTATCTCAACAACAAAAATGGTTCAGTCTGTTGCCGAACTAAACATACTCCAATCCAGATACTTTCATGTTATTGATAAAAATAGTAATTTAAAGCAAATTGACCAATTGAATGTCGAATCGCCAAATGATTTCGGCAAAAAATTTGTTGTAAGCAGCGCTGAAAAGAAATATAAAGAAACTAACTCAGGAATTGAGTGTAAGTATTCTATTATGTTATTTCAAAGTGTTACCGACGGCTCTTCTAGATCCGATATGCTTGGTACACAAATAATCTCAGGTAAGGCTAGGGTTATTGTCAGTTTAAGGTGTGACGAAATTGCCCGAGAGCCATGGTATGGAACAGCCCTTACGACTAGTATGCTGATACCTGAATAATCTAGTTTTTTACGGCTTTACGAACACAATAAAATATTACACTGGCAATAAACGCTACAATAATAAATATCCTAGCTGTGAGAATTGTTTTAGTCGCTGGGATATAGCTCTTTTTATATTCATTGGGTTGTTTATTATTAGTTTTATCCGATTCGCCTTTTATTTCTGGATTTCCAAGGGTTGAAGCAATATTAATTTTTTTGTTCTGAATAATTTTTGTGTCAGGTTTATGTGATGAAGATGCAACCACGTGGAGGTCAACTGAAGGTTTCGTTAAATTATCGTTGATAATATTTGATTGTATATCTGAACTAGTATCTTTTTCCATGTATTTTATCACTTGATATAAATCAACCGATTCTCCTGAATATGATGTACCGTAAAGATGAACTGTGTGATACCCCTCTTCGAGGTTAACTGGCAAATTAATTTTTATATCCATTCCACCATCTTCACTTGCAAGATAACTCCCAAGTATTTGAGGAGTTGAATTGATTTCAACGGTAACATCTGAGCCTGGGGATAACGAATATGGATCTAATGATAGTTGTTTTTCCGATAGGCTACATGAGGGTTCGTCGCAATCTGAAACAAAATCTGAAACCATTAGCGCAGGATAGTTGTGCTCTCCGTCAGGGATCCAATACGACGATGGGGTTGGCGCAGTAATAGTTTGGTCACGACATAGGGTTGAGCCATCTGCGCAATATTCGCTATTTACACCAATGATTAAATTAGCGACATAGCCAGCAACTAATTCATGCCCTAGTGGATTTGGGTGGAAACTTTCCTGCCCTAAAAATTTTGTCCAATTTTGATTATTTATCAAATTAATATCGTCTCCTGTTCTAACCTCGTTCATCGCACTCGGCGACTGGCTGCCGCATAATACTTGGTCCCCAAAACTATTCTGGACATCAATATAGCCTACGCCAGCTGATTTTGCAGCAGCCTCAACTACCCTATTAAGGTAAATAACACTTTCGTTTATAAACTCTTTTTCGGTATCATCAAGCAATCTATTTAGAAATACCCCACATCCCCTGTTAGAATCAATAATTTTAGGATATCCTATGGCATATATTTTTGAAAAAGGCGAGTCATCGTGAAGTTTCTGATAGGTTTTTACTAATTTATCAAAAACGTTCTTAATTTCAACTGCAGTTTGTTCCCTCATTTTGTTGTCACTAGCCCAATTGCATGTTCCAGGTGAGAGACAGGTCTGTAATTTCCCTATTAATCCCGCGTCATTTCCTCCGACCCCTACTGTTATAATTTTTGGCTTGTATTCTTTGACAAAAGTCTCTTGGTGGATTCTGCCAGGAATAAACGAATATTTTGCCTCCGTTTTTGCCAATGTTACATCGCCACTGCTAAGCTTCATCCCACCTTCACCTAGGCGCTTATTCTGCCCAATATATGAATAGTCATCCCCTATAACGTCACCTGTGACCGCCCCAGAACAAGCCACACTTTTTGCAAAAACAGGGTTGATTTTTAGTAACCCAGCAACCAAATACGGGTAAGAGCGCGTACTAGTGTGACATTTCTCAAATTTGTTGTTTGTAAATTTTTGATAATATTTGTCGTTGGTTTCACCTTCACCGCTGGAAAAAGAATCGCCTATTGCTAAATAATCGAGTCCTTGCCCACTAAACCCGGCTGCTCGCAAAGTTACTTCTCGGGCCTCTCCAACAAATGACATAGCGTAAAAATTTAGTTCACCACCATTATCATTAAATTTCGGTGTTATTGCACCAAAAAATCTATTTATAAATTCGTTCGTGTCAATTTGAGCTTTTTTACATGGCTGATCTATCGGAGCCACATTAACCATATTTTCGTCCTTTGCTTCATCACCGCAGTACTTATTAACATCAAATACCGATAAACCGGC
The DNA here is from genome assembly GCA_964531915.1 of uncultured Saccharimonas sp. (SeqCode). Lineage (GTDB taxonomy): Bacteria > Patescibacteriota > Saccharimonadia > Saccharimonadales > Saccharimonadaceae > UBA1547. The sequence continues at coordinate 21,427 of CAZHFQ010000004.1, forward strand.
ATTCATGCCCATTACAGCAACATGCATCCCATCATTTGTTACAGCAAGTTCGCTAGCTGGGTCAGAGCCAAACCCATACCCAAACGACATTGTCGAAATCCTTTTCATCTTGAGCGTTTCTATATCCAGAATCCCAATCCCTCGCTGCCTAAATTCAATAGCTAGCCACTTTCCGTTTTCAGATGCGTCGACCCCACCGACCGGCCAAGCGTAGTTATCAGCATTTTTGAATATGTAATCTGGGTTTTCTGAATTAAAATAATAATCTGTTTCGTTGTAGTTATCAGTTTTTATCAATCTTTTGGAAAAATTTTTGTAAACCACTAATGAAAGAACTATGTTATTTATCAATTTTTGCCTAGTCACAAGAGTGTCAGTAGCCGGTAAATACGTGCAATTGTTATACCATGCGCAGGGACCAAAAAATTTGTACATTTTTTTATCATAGGCAAAACTTACCGTATAGGCTGCACCCATGTTCTCACTAGGAGATACTGCCCCAAAACTAATCCTATCCCCAGAGGTGACGCACACATTTTTTTTACCTTTTGCACCATCAATATCCTCTAATCGGTAAGGTATTTTGCACAAAGAAGAGTTTACCCCATTTATGAGCGCTGACGAAAATACTTTTGGGGGTGTGTCGGTCCAAGACCAGTTTATGTCACCAATTTCGGCATATGTAAATTTTGATAATAATATCGATACGACCATCACAAAAACGACCGTTATAACCCCCCGAAAAAAACGATTTAATACAAGTCTGTGGATATGTAACATGATGCCCTCCTTTTAACCATAAGCTTTATTATACTACACTCCAAGTTTATTTTCAGTTATAAGATTTGTGCTAAAATATAACAGATGAATCCCGTTAGAAAACGGGGTTAAATAATGAATTAAGGATTTCTAACAAAATGAAAATATTGGGAATCGAGACTAGTTGTGACGAAACTGCGGCGTCTGTTGTCGAAGATGGACGTCGGCTACTCTCTAATGTCATAAATTCGCAAATTGATATCCACGCCGTTTACGGTGGAGTTGTACCAGAGATAGCCGCCCGAAGTCATATCGAGGTTATAAATCCAGTGATTAACCAAGCCCTAACAGATGCGAATTGTACTTGGGACGATATTGACGCGATTGCGGTTACCTACGCCCCAGGCCTGATTGGGTCGCTGTTAATTGGGACATTGGCCGCCAGAACACTGGCAATCCTAAAAAATAAACCCCTCTACCCTATCCACCACGTCGATGCCCATGTTTACGCAAACTTCATTACCGAAGTAGCAAATGGAAGGTGGAAGGTGGAAGATGGCAAAGCGCCAAATTCCAATAGCCAAATTCTAAAGGCTAAGCAACCTGAATTCCCTATGCTGGCGTTAATTGTCAGTGGCGGACATAGCCAATTGGTGTTATTCAAGAACCATGGTGATTATACAATGCTGGGTCAAACCCGTGATGACGCTGTAGGCGAGGCTTTTGATAAAGTTGCAAAAATCTTAGGCTTGCCTTATCCTGGTGGTCCGTCGATTGCCGAGGCGGCACTAGATGGTAATCCGACAGCATACAAACTACCAAAGGCAAAAATAACTGGAAAATATGATTTTTCATTCAGCGGTCTTAAAACTGCCACCTTGCGGGCTGTTCAGCGTGAAGTGGGCGTGGACTTTACTTTTCCCTCAACAGGCCTTTCAGAGCGTCTAAACGATACACAGCGCAATAACTTTGCCGCCAGCTTCCAGCGCACGGCCATCGAAACCTTGGTTGATAAAACCGAAAAAGCCTTTCACGACTACAAGCCAAAATCGGTAGTTATTGCTGGTGGAGTGGCTGCCAATCAGGAACTGCGTCGAATTTTGTCCGGACGAATCCCCCTGCACATCAATTACGCACCGATGAATCTGTGCACCGACAACGCCGCCATGATTGCAGCACTCGGTTATTATTATTCACAGAAAAAACAACCAACTAACCCATTTGAATTAGAGGTAGAACCCAGCATATCTATGACAAAAACAGCGTGGAATATAAATTAAAAAAGGTTCGTCCTTTTTCACACCTTAGGTTGATGATAATAATACAACGAACTTAAAAAATACTAGCGCCTAAACGGTTTTTTAATCCGTCGGACGGTATTTTTGGCAAGTGGCAATCCCCTACTCCAAATTCCATAAGATGCGGATAAAGGTTTGTCAAACGTACCCGCAAGGTTTGTTTCGGCTTCGGCCCAGCCCATTTTGAATGTTGTAACTCCCCCTTCAAGCAATCCACCAAAATCGTAACGGGTTAAACCCCACTCTTTACATTTACGAATTGCATGCCATTTCAGCGCATAACTGGCACGAAGTTCCTGTCCTTTTTCATCCATCCCGCCATATAATTCATAGGCTGTATCAGCGCTTATCACTATCCACAAAAAAGCAACCGGTTGATCGTCAACATATGCCGCGTACATCTGAGAAAAATCGGCCATTTTACTGAAAACGTCGTAATAATACTGATTATCATGCAAGGCAAACTTGGCGCGCTTGGCTGTATGACGATAAATGGCTAAACATTTATCTAGGTCAGCTCGACTGCGAACTTTTTCAATTTTCATCGCCTCGGCTGATGATTTACGGATATATTGGCGTGTTTTTTTAGACATATCATTCAGTAGTTCGGAATCAGGCTTATACAAATCCAAAATAATAGTTTGAGAAGGCAAAATCCGATTTCTTGATTGTCGCCACCCCTTTGGAGTATCATATTCTATACCGTCAGGTTCGATGGAAAGTGCCACGCAGTGGTGTTCGGCCTTAACGTGAATTGCAAGGTTTTTTAACAGCTCTTCCCTATGCGATTCATCGACAACCGGCCCGCGTGGAACATACGCAAATGACCTAAGCGGTAACGGTAATCGTCGAACCAAATACTGGACAGCACCAATCACCTTTTCGTTGTCATCATGTAAAAATAATCGAAACGCTTCCCAGCCATGGACAGATTTTACGTCTCCCCAACCCCATAATTGCAAGGGGTGTCCCCCATTTTCAAGCACATAATCGTTCCATTCATTTTTGTCATGGCAATACATAAATGTTGTCATAGATTCATTATACAACCTATTTTTGACAGACGAAATTGTGGTATAATGCAAGGTGAAAACAAACATGTGAAAATTGGAAGTTATTTAAGGGGTTTTCTCATGAAACCTTGGGTGGCTTTGATGTTTTTCACGTGACAATTTAATTGAAAGTTCAATTCATTTAATATGAAATTAGCCAAAACTTACGAACCAAATCAATACGAGCCGGACATCTATGCAATTTGGGAAAAAAGTGGCGCCTTTGACCCAACAGGCGAAGGTGAACCTTTTAGTGTCGTTATGCCGCCGCCAAACGCCAATGGCAACTTACACATCGGTCACGCCTTGACAGTCGCCATCGAAGACATTATGACCCGTTATTGGCGCATGAAAGGTCGTGACACTGTATATATTCCAGGGGCGGACCATGCTGGTTTCGAAACATGGGTTGTTTATGACAAGATGCTAGAAGCCCAAAGTAAGAATCGTTTCGATTTTTCTCGAGAGCAATTATATAGCCAAGTTTGGAATTTTGTTGATAGGCAGCGGGGTAATATGGAACTGCAGCTTCGTGCCTTGGGAGTTAGTTGTAGCTGGAAAAATCTGGTTTTTACACTGGATAAAAAGGTGATTGATACTGTCTATCAAACATTCAAAAAAATGTGGGATGAAGGCTTGATTTATAGAGGTGAAAGAATCGTTAACTACAGCACTAAATACCATACGAGTTATGCCGATATTGAAGTTGACCACAAGACCGAGAAAGGGACTTTGTGGAATATCGCCTATCCAACATACGACCGCATCGGTGAAATAGTCATCGCAACTACTCGCCCAGAAACCATATTCGGCGACACCGCTATTGCCGTCCATCCAAACGACAAGCGCTACAAAGACCTAATTGGAACCCGCGTGTTGCTTCCTCTGACTGATCGCGAAATTTTAGTTATTGCGGATGAATTTGTTGATCCTGATTACGGGACAGGGGCGGTTAAAGTTACCCCAGCTCATGACCCGAACGACTTCGAGATAGGACAGCGCCACGATTTACCACGCATCCAAGTCATTGACTTTGACGGCACGATGATTAATGTCCCGCCTGAATTTGCCGGAATCACGGTTGAGCAAGCCCGAAAACGAACCGTTGCCGCACTTGAAGCCCAAGAACTAATGAGAGGTAAGTCAACGATCGAGCACGTCGTTGGCTATGACTACAAGAGCGGACTGCCAATAGAACCCTTGGTCAAAGAACAGTGGTTTATCAATATCCAACCACTTGCACAGCGGGCTAAACAGGCGATTGAATCGGGTGAAATTACCTTCACTCCTGATAATCGCAAACACGATTTAATTCGATATTATGATCAGTTAAAGGATTGGAATTTATCGCGTCAAATACCGTGGGGGATCCCAATTCCAGCCTTTCAAAACGTTGGCGACCCCGAGGATTGGATATACAACGAAAATGTCGACGAAAAAACCATTGAGGTTGATGGCAAGACGTACCGCCGCGAGGAAGATACTTTTGATACATGGTTCAGTAGTGGACAATGGCCGTTTATTACTACTGACTACCTAACAGGCGGTGAATTGTCCAGGTTTTACCCAAATACGGTGATGGAAACCGCTGGGGACATATTGTTCGCATGGGTCGCTCGCATGATAATGATGGGGCTTTACGTAACAGATAAGGTACCTTTTAATAACGTTTACCTACACGGCCTTGTATTAGACGAACATGGCAAAAAAATGAGCAAAAGTAAAGATAATGTTATTAATCCAATCGAAACTATCGCTGAATATGGTTCAGATGCGTTGCGTTTAGGTCTAATTGCCAACCGCAGTGCTGGACAAAATCAGGCTTTTAGTACAAGTAGGGTAGTAGCAGGACGAAATTTTTGCAATAAATTATGGAATATTGCTCGTTTTACAGAGGATAAATTAGGCGAAGGCTATCAAAGGGAAATCCCCGAACCAAAAACCATTGCCGACCACTGGATTGTCCGCGAATTATCCAGTGCAATTTCTGATATCGAATCCCAAATTGAATCCAACCGCTTTGCTGAAGCCAGTGAAACAATGTACCATGCGCTGTGGGATAACGTGGCCGATTGGTATATCGAGGCAAGTAAACAGCACTTAAACAAAGCAGTTTTAGCGTGGATACTGGATACCGGCCTGAAAATTGCCCATCCGTTTGCTCCATTTGTTACCGAGACTATCTGGCAAACGCTATCGTGGCATAATGACCTGTTGATTACTGCAAAATGGCCAGAGAAACTTGATTTTGATGATATTGCCGCCGCCGAGTTTACGCGCTTGAAACATCTTATTATTGAGGCTCGATTTGTAATGGCTGAACTACCCGGCAACGAACGCTATAGTTTGCTGTATCAAAATGACAGCTTAGTCGCTGATAATGAAAAATTAATTCAGCAATTAGCAAAGCTAAAAGGTGTAACTGAAGTTGATCAGGCGAGGGGATTGAGACTAGCTAACAGTGGCCGACAAGCTTGGTTGGATATATCTGAGGAAACACTTAGCGAACATCGATCCAACCTTGAAGTCCGCCTGACAGAGGCACATACGTTAATAAAGACACTCGAGGCTAGATTAGAAAATCAGAATTACATTGCCAAAGCCCCTACCGAATTAGTCGATGAAACACGAAACCAATTAGAACAAAAACAAGCGCTAGTTGAGCGCTTGATGCATGAACTCGAAGTCCTTGAATAATCACTTAAATATTACCGTTGCTCAGGAACTTTCGTCCATGATTCGACCCTTTGTCCTGCGATTGTCATTATCTTAACGTGATAATATGCACTGTGACTCTTCCTGGCGAGCTCTGATACCGCTTCGTGATGAATGTGGTATTTTTACCCATCAAGTATAAAAGAGCTTTTTAGACGTTTCTGATAGTGTCCTATCCCTTCAGCCACTCATGATTCATGTTTTTTACCAATAGTTATGATATGAATTGGCATTACATCTTCAGGCGCTGAGCCATAGCAGCCAAGGCAACATTATCCGGCTCGGCAGACAAATCCAGGACTACGTGCAGCTGGCTGCTTTTATCGAAGGGGATAAGATGCACATGAGCGTGCGGAACGTCTGTACCAACTACGCTAACACCTATACGGCCACGCCCGAGGACTTCATTCTGGTGACGAGCTACTTTTTTGACTGTCGCCCAAACAGCATGATATAAGTCATCCGGCAAATCCTCAAAATGATCTATCTGTCGTTTGGAAACAACCAACACATGACCCGGTTGAACTGGGTGAATATCCAAAATTGCAATCGTGTTATCGTCCTCGTATATCTTGTGGGATGGGATTTCACCATTTATAATTCGTGTAAATATTGATGGTTCTTGCATATATTAATTGTAGCAAACTAACTGTTTATATATCGGAAAAATGCGATTTTGCTATACAATTGATAGCGTGATAACAAGTCGAAATATTAACGTTCAGAAATCGATAGACGGAGTGATCAGCAAGCTTTTTTTGTGGTTTATCCCTGAAAGTGTCAGACCAAACCATATCACCGTTATCCGCTTTATTTTGGTACCAATCGTATATTGGCTGTTAGTAAGTCAGCAGCTAGTCTTGGGCTCAATAGTATTTACCATCGCCGCACTGACAGATGCGATTGACGGAGCTATGGCCAGAACTAGGGGACAAATAACAGATGTAGGCAAGGTGATTGACCCAATTGCTGATAAGTTATTGATTTTGACGGCACTTTTTTATATCGGTTGGGATTTTTTGTTGATAAGGGTATTTGTGATTTATATTCTTTTCGAGATGCTAGCGGTGTTGATTGGGTATTTCTTTGCTCCGATTCTAGGCAAAACAACAGGGGCAAACTTTTTCGGAAAAATAAAACTTAATTTGCAATGCCTTAGTATCGGGCTATTTATTATCGGGGCAATTGCTCATAATCATACCTTGATTGAAGCTGCAAAATATGTACTGTTTGTCGCCTTATTTTTTGCTGTTGTGGCTGGTATAGAAACTGGCAGACGGAGGATTAGGATGTTCTTTTCAGACCATAATATCAACATGATTTATTCAGAGTAATTTAAAAGGCGCGTGCCTAGTCGGCAAGCGTAAGGGTTATTTCACTTTTCGCTGTTTTCAGCTCATCAGCATAAACACACATTTATGTAAGTGAATTTCGTAAGGAGAGGCCGAAAGGCCCGGCGGGCGAGGATGTTTGTCCTCAAACCCGCCGAGCCTCGGCAGCGATGTCACATCGGCATCGGCGACACGGTCTGTGCCCAGAGCATATCCAGACACTCGCGTACGTCGTGGTGGAACTCGTTCGCCACCAGACTGAAGACTGCGGGGACTGCGAAGATCTCGGCGCCATAGGCCGACCGCTTAACGATTGGCCGGTATTCTCCTGCGGGAAGAATGTCCTTCCTTTCGCGAGTCTTGTCGGCGATGATGCCGACAATCAGGTCGGTCAGTTCGCTGATTTGATCCAGGCGAACCGGGTTGGCCCCGCGATATACTATTCTGCTACCCAGTGAGCCGCCCTCGAGCTGTTCGAACAGCCAGTATTCCATAACACTCCCCCTGTAGTTGTGGTTTTCAGCCCTTTTTGCACTCACGTATGGCGACATTAAGCTCGGGCTTGATGACGCCATAGAGCCCATTGCCCATGACGAATCTGGCACCGTGTTCATCGACCTCAAGGCTCTGAAGATCTTCTTCGAAATTGTGCAGCTCGGCAATCTGCCTGAACTTGTCCGCCAAACGCTTCGTGAACGCTTCGTGCATCTCGTAGCTTGACCAGTAGATTTCAAACTCCCGGCCGCTGTGCTCCCTACCGATGCCGGCGGCTTTGAACCAGGCCGCCAAAAACGAGTATAGATACATCTTGCTCCTTTCAGCTTTTTGATGACCTACTGGCCTTGAGCTTCCTGTAGACCTTGACGATGTCCTCGATCTTATGAGCAAGGCGGTCTTTTTCCACGAGGTACTCGTGGAATTTGTCGCCCTTAGCGATGAGGAGGATAGGGGATCCACGTGCGAACACCCTATCCAGCTCACCGAGCTCATCGACGTAGTCATCGAGTCCCTTCGCCAAAAAGTTCAGGAATTCGACACTATTTCTCAGGTCGTCAGGGTCGTGTATGAAGACATATTGGACCATACACGTCTGGAAGCCACCACCACCATCTCGTTTTGGCCAAATCTGGATTTCCATCGACTTTCTCCTTACGAATTGTGAAACGCCGACCCTCAGGTCAGCGCTTGAATATAAACCATCAACGAAAACTCGGATAGTTCATTTTATTATAGCATAATTACATATAAATAGCAAAGTTAATTGTTTATCCAGATTATTGTAGCGCTAAATTTGCTAATGCCAACGCACCTTCTTTGGATTTGGCAACCGCCATAAATCGGGCTGAATGGCAGAACTTGGCATCTTTGACACCGGTGGCGCTTACCAGCTCAGCTTCTGATTTTCCAGCCCATTTGATTGGCAGTTTTTTTCGATTTTCAAATGTACTAGACCCTAAATCGATAGTATGTAATACCCAGTCATTGTTTTCGCTCGGCCAGGCGGGGAGCACCACAAAAAGGGCATTTGGGGCTTCATTTATTACCACTCTTTGCCAGCTGGCATATTTATCTAAAATCACTAGTCGCTCATCTGTGTTATTTTTGATGGCGTCTCTGACGAATTCATCTGCATCAATCTGGTCATGGGCTTTTTCGATTGCTTTTTCCAGTATCTGCGAGGCAAGATTTACTGCATGTTTAAAGTTTTCGTCGACTTGAGCGGAAGAGGGTTCCAATTTCCATGACGGCATTAAATTGTCGATTGCCTTATCAATACCAAACATCAGGACTCCTTTTAACTTTGGTTCGAATAGATCAAAGCCAGAATCGACAGCATCCAAAAATTGGACAAGCCGTTTATCAACTAAATCGGCAGTTTCCTGAAGGCCACATATTTGTTCGCCGAATTGCTTCCAAATCAAACCAAAGGCGGCGTAAGGAATACTATTTTTGCGTTTCCCAGCCCCCTCGGGTTGATGATGATCAAAATCACCAGTGTCGGGGTTATATTTGCAGCCAACATCAACACGCAAATCGCATGATTTCATTACCGATTCGTCCCGAGTCCGGACATATTCAACATCACCCAACATTTTTAAAGTAGCGATGGCAAAAGCCTCGTCTGCATGAAATCGTCCGCTGTGAATTGCTACTTTCATGATATTTCCTGGCGGCGCTAGTGGGACAAGGTTCGAACACGAAACCTTGGTGGCAGCTACGAAAACTGCTCTAGCCCTTGATTGAGCCGCCCTCCTTGAGGCCTCTTGCCTCGTTGGCTGAAGCCTTCTCGCTCAGATAATCCTCGATCAGCTTGACGTCTGCGAAGTCCTTTGGCCGACCTTCATCTGCCAGCCAGCTCTTCTTTGCGGCCAGAAGAAACTGAGGCGTGATGTAGCGCACTCCTTCGATGACCATCGATTCCTTGCGTAGATCAGCGAAGGCTTGATCTTCGCCAAGGACACCCCACGAGGGGAGCATCTCGAAGAGGTCATAGGCCAGAATCGTTCGGCCATGATTCTGCTTCTCGACAAACCGCGGATCTTGGGCCAAGCGAGCAAATGCGGTTTTGGTGACAACCACGTCGACGTCGTTACTAGCACGAAGACCAAGAGCGTTGAGAATACCGGAGCCAATAACCACCGAGTTCTCGGGAGTCAGCTCAAGTCCGGCCAGTAAGTTCGGGATGTTCATATACTAAGAGTATAGCATCTTGTGAGGGGTCGCTTTTCGCCCTTTTGGGCTCGTCAGCATGAACGTTCATTCATGGAAGCGAAGTGACAAGCAGACGCTCAGAGAAACAGAGAGACGAGGCAAGCCCGTCAGTCATCTGAACGGCTGCTTGCCAAATCACCATAAGACTCGTGACCGCTTCTACTTCAGAACGTTCATCGCTTCCTTGAGCGACTCCGGATCATCGGTATTGATCACAACCACCCGGTCGGGACCGACCATGTCGCACAGCTCATCGATGAAGTTGATGCGCTGGTGCTGATCGTCTCCCACTGGCTTGACCACAAGGGTCTTGCCGTAGATGGCTTTCTGCTCTGCGAGCCATTGCTCGACGTCCGCCTCGCCGAACTTGTCGGGAACTGAGACGTTCGCCAGCTGCGGATGCTGCTTGAGCAGGATAGGAGCACACTCCTCGCCCGCCCGGGGCAGCTGATGCGTGAACAGGTCGTCATCGGTCATGAAGTTCAGGATGTCGTACACTCCCTGCATGTGCCGGGGGGAAACGAGCCGTCCAGTCGTGATTGACAGAATGTCTCCTAGGTCGAACTCGCGCTCAGTCATTGCTCCGCTTTCTCCTCATGGGCGGGTGCCCTCCAAGCGGAGCTTGGCTGTGTTCTCTCTGTTTGAGATCACATGGTGAGGCCCCCACGCTCGTCCAGAGCAAAGAGGCCGCACCATGTGAATTGATGTCTGCTTGTCAAAGTACCTTGGAGCTACTCCAGCTCAACAAAGATACCACCTATTCTACTATAATTATAGTTATTTGTCAATGACCCTATGGCTTGTTGCTAGCACTGCGTCGTGTACAGTGACTAATCTGCCCCGGCAGAGCCTACCCGCTCGCTCTTGCGTGGGCCTACCCGGTCGCCTACCCGCTCGCGTTATCGAACCCCGGGAAGAACCATCTGCAAATAGGCGGTTTCGGCTCAATTAGTGGCAACGACTCTTACCAGTCTCGTGATGTTGCTCATCACAACCACTTGTCCGCCGGGAGGGGTGACCTTTGGGCGATCCTCGGGCGTGATCGTGGCAGTCCCTGGATCGGTCATCCGGGGTGTCTGGGTTCCCCAGACCTTCCTCGGACGATCCTCTTAAGGGGTGAAAGGCCTTCCCGGAATCAGTCCCGTACGATACAATCAGAATATGAAAATACCTGCAAAACGAGCCATTATCTATCTGCGAGTGTCGACCGCCAAACAAGCATCGACGGGCGGTGAAGCCGAGGGATATTCGATTCCTGCGCAGCGTGGGGCATGCCAGCGCAAGGCTGAAGAACTGGGTGCTGCTGTCGTCGATGAGTACGTTGATGCTGGGGCGTCAGCTCGCTCGATTGATCGGCCCGCCTTGCAGGAACTACTCGACCGTCTACTTGAGAAGCACGACGTCGACTACGTCATCGTCCACAAGGTTGACCGTCTGGCCCGTGATCGAGCTGATGATGTGGCCATTGGTCTTGCCATTCACAAGGCTGGAGCGGTGCTGGTCTCGGCCAGCGAGCAGATTGACGAGACACCGGCCGGCACCTTGCTGCACGGCATCATGGCCACGATTGCTGAGTTCTACTCTAAGAACCTGTCACATGAAGCCAAGAAGGGCCTGCATGAGAAAGCCAAGCGCGGTGGCACGCCCGGTTATGCGCCGATGGGCTACTTGAACGTCGTCGAGCGGGTTGATGGCCGCGAGGTCAAAGCCGTAGTGCTGGACCCGGAGCGAGCACCACACGTCAAATGGGCCTTTGAGACCTACGCGACTGGCCAATGGTCAATCACAGACCTGACTGAGGAACTGGAGCGGCGGGGGATGCGCGGCCGGGAGACAGCCACCAGGCGTTCACTGCCATTAGCTCGAGGCCAAGTCCACCGCATGCTTAGGAGCGTCTACTACACCGGCCGGCTCAGCTTCAATGGTGTGGAGTATGAGGGCAAGCACCCTCGTCTGGTCAGCGACAAGCTGTGGGCTGAGGTTCAGGACGAACTCGACGGCCGACGGATCGCTGGTGACCGCTCTTGGAAACACGACCACTACTTGAAGGGCAGTCTGTTCTGCTCCAAGTGCGGCAGTCGTCTGGGTGTCAGCTACTCCAGTAACAAGACTGGCACCAAGTACCCATACTTCTACTGCCTGGGACGGAACAAGAAACGGACCGACTGTGATCTGCCGTACTTGCCAGCTGAGCAAGTCGAGCGGCAGGTCATGGCCTTCTGGCGAAAGCAGAAACTGGCACCGGAACTTATCGAGGCTGTCAGAGACTCTGTCCAGACCACCATTGCCGAGCAGAAGCAGCAGAACAAGAAGCTGCTGGACACTCAGAAGCGACGCGTCAAGAAGCTAGAGAACCAGCGACAGAAGCTGATCGATGCCTACCTGGCCGAAGCCATTCCGGTGACTGACTTGAAGCAGCGCCAAGAAGCCATTGCTGTTGAGCAACGTGATGCTGAGCGGTTGATCGGCCTAGCCGGCATCAACCATGAGCTGGTCGAAGAACGGTTGAACATCGCACTCGATCTACTGCAGCACTGTGATCGGCTGTACCTAAGCATCGAGGACAAATACAAGCGTGACTACAACCAGGCATTCTTTGAGGCTCTCTACATTGACGAGACAGGCGTGGTCCGGGCCGAGTTCAAGCCGCCATTCGCCCAGCTGCGGGATCTCAGCATCGGACTGCGGGACGAGGACGAAGATGACGATGGGGGAGACGGCCCTAATGGGCCTGACGATCCGAAAAGGCCGAAGGGCGGCGACAACAAGCGAACCGCCATCAAACCCAAGACAACGAAAAACACCGCACCTCTTCAGGCACGATGTTCGAACGTGACACTTTTGGCGGAGGAGGGGAGATTCGAACTCCCGATCCCAATTGCTCGGGATACTGCTTTTCGAGAGCAGCGCCTTCAACCACTCGGCCACTCCTCCATTTTCGATTATTAGAAGTAATATTCCAAAAGCTATTTTAACAGATAAGTTGTTGGAAGTAATTAAATCAACTCATTAACGAAAGTCTAAAAAAGAGAAGCCCCCGGAGGGGCTCCACTGTCGTAGAGCCGCACCTCGAGGGGGCGAGTTTAAAGTAGGAGGTTTCTGTCAGTCGCTGGGTGCGTGAGGGCACGATCGATTGCGTCGAAAATTGTGCACACCACGGTCGACGTGCCAACAAGTACAACTGTACTACTGGAGGTGACTACTGCACCCACCACTACACCGACCCCTAATCCAAAAGCGAAAGCTTTCACTTAGTGACCCCCCTTAATCAGTCGACTTCGATCCATAGATTTCTTCGATTACACTGGCGAATTGGCCAATTATGCGACCAATCATCAGGATCACACCAGTGAATATAGCTGATGCGGTAACACTGATAGCAACCACCAATAAGAAGGTCTTCATGAAACCTACTCCTTTCTGAAAATGAACTACTACTATATCCTCGTAGTCAGGAAGGCGTTAAGCCAGTGTTATTATACTACCATAATTATTGTAATTGTCAATAAAAAATACTCGCCTATAGTGGGTAGTCTTTTTTGGTACACCCGACAGGATTATCGGCTAAAGCCTCTTCCGTTCACTTACGAAAAAATGTAAACACTTTTTCGCTTCGCTCGCTTCACGACCAACGACTATTGTATTTGCTTTGCAAATCCAAGTCGTAGATTCAAAATTCGCTACGCGAATCTACCAAAACAAAAAACCCACCGTTGGTGAGTATTTTATTTTGGTACACCTACACTGTGTCTAATTGGAACCAACTTAAATCTGAGCTGTTGCGATGGGGTGAGTTAATCAGTCAATCTAGGCACGGTATAGTAATCAATACTACCCTATATTACTAGAACCTACCACTAAACTATACTTTTAGCTTTGCAATATTCATTCATTACATTAATAAAATCAGGAACGCATCTGTCGGGCTCGTCAATCATAATCTTACGGATGTCGGCAATTTTCATAGGTATAATTGTCTCAACTTCATCATTTGGCTCAAAGTGCCAGTCATCGCCCACAACACATTCATACAAATGGAACATATGTTTTGACACACTGGTCTCGGAATAGAAACCTGCCACGAACTGCAGAGGCTGAATAATTCCAAGCTCTTCCACGCCCTCTCGTTTCGCGGCCATATCATAACTCTCGCCCTGCCTAACGTGGCCACCAACTGAGTTATCGTACCTATTATTGCTAGCCTTGTGTAGCTGGACATACAAATTGCCGACCTTATCAAACACAAAAATTGCAACGCCACGATGTATATGACCTTTTGCATGAGCTGTCGGTTTATCTGTCACGCCGATAACATTATCTTCTATATCTACCTCGTCGAATAATTCCATGTAAGTAGTATAACAAAAATAGCCCAGTTCATTAGGCTATAGTGCTTATGCTTGGTACACCTACCCTATACCCAATTGGAACCAACTTAAATCTGAACTGTTGCGTTGGGATGAGCTAATTGGTCAATCTATACTCGAAACAGTTAGCAATACTGCCTTATACTATTAGAACCTAGACAATATCTATGTCCTCTCGTCGATTGACCGATTAGCATAAGTATGATACAGTGCTACTAATAATATTAGATTAAATAAACAGGAAACAATATAAATGTCAGTCGAAGATGAACCACAAGTTACAAGACGAGACGAGGAAGATACATCCGTATTAGAGCAACCTACTGAAGTAGCATCCAGCCCTGAACATGGCATAGAACAAACACCAGCCGAAAAAGGCCGACAATATGTTGAAAGCATTCGAAAAACCGCAGAAGGGTATCATAAGCTTGCAAATATTTTATTTTACACAGGAGCGGCTGGGGTATTAAGCTTTGGGGCAGCTGGAAATGTAACAGGAAGTGCCGAAGTTGGGAGTGCTGTACTGTTAGCGGGGTTGGCATGTGTGATTGGAGGTGCAGTGGTTGGTATTTCGTCTGATGGAATGATTAATGACACCGATAAACTCAAGGAGCTCATAAATGAATAATACAATACTGGCACTAACTAAAATTGGTTTTACAACTGAAGAAGCAGAAAAACAAATCAAAGAACTGAACGATATAATCCTTGGCCTTGTGGCAAAAAAACTATTAGGTGAAAATGCAGAACATTTGCAATCAGAAGAGATTCTAAAACAGAAGATTGAATCACAATACACTAAGGAAGAAATACGTAAAGTGTTTGAAGAAGTCTCAATGGAGACAGTAAAAGGCTACTTTGACGCCATTCTTAGTGACCTGGATGATAAACAAGTAAGTGATTTTATGCAAGAAGTTCAGAAAGACACTCAACAACAGGTCTAAGCATAGCTTGCAATTATAAAATACCTCTTTTCAAGAGGTATTTTATCGTGCTTATTCTTGGTACACCCGACAGAATTAGGTCACGTTCCGCGACCCCGAAAAAACATCTTTGAAAACCAGTTTTCAAGAGTTTATTTCCTTGCGGACTGCCGACATGGCAATCCTCACCTCCAACCTTCTCCGAAGGTCGACAGTGTTCGAATTCTTAACGTTTTTTACCAAAATAAAACGACAATCTTTCGATTGCCATCTTATTTTGGTACACCCGACAGGATTTGAACCTACGACCTTCGGCTCCGCAAGCCGACGCTCTATCCAGCTGAGCTACGGGTGCTCATAACTATTTAAAATATCCCGAAACTGTTGCCTAAACAACCTTTTGCCTTCAGTTGTTTTCAGGAATCTTTCTCTGCGTTGTGCGTCTGATTTAAGAATATATGATTCATACCCTATCAGAGTAACTGGCAGATTTTTACTGGTTGTTTTGACTCCGCCATATTCGTGCTGTTTGATTCTAGTCATTAAATTCGCCGTTGAACCAGTATATATCTGACAATTATTCATTTTTAAGAAATATACGTAATACACTTCTTAAAAACTATACTTTATATGTGAGCTTATGTCACTATTGCCATGTCATCCGATCATATCATGTTGATATGACAGGACAAAATATAGGGCCACCCTTGTTCGATCGTACCGTGTCATTCGACACGGCCATATCGAATGATATGGTAGCCCTACACTTCATGTAACTAGAAGGTGCTTTCTGCCACAAAAAGCGGCGAATACAAAATATTGTATCACAGTTTGATATTGTGGGATAGGTGTTCCCCCAGAGGGTCAAAGTCGCAGTTTTCGAACAATAACATCAATAAGATCAAGTTTTAATGGTCGCATTGGCAACCTAGCCCCTAAAATATCGACGATTTTTTCACCCACGTCTTCGGGGAAATATACTGACACCCCGATTGCAAATCGTTTAACAGGTATGAGCATAATAGAATGTTGCCCCTGATCTTGAATTAATCCAAAAGCTTTAAATTCACTAAAATGATACAATTTTTCACCAATATATAACCCCTGATCAACACTTAGGGTATATTCAACCATGCGCGGTGGTCGCCTTGAATAAATTACTATCGCAGCAGCCATCACAATCACTAATGCGGAAAAAGTGTATGATTTTATGAAAAATAAATCCGCCGCGATAAGGGCTAAAATCACAATTGCGAAGGCCACGAACCACAGTCCGTTTTTCTTAAGTTCAACATACTCACTGGCAGCCCAATGGATTGGTTCAAACTTAACGTCATTCTTGGAAGGTTGAGCTTTTGGATTTTCATTTGGATTTTGTACTGTGTCGGAATCGTCATCAGTCGCTTCGGGGGCATACATTTCAACAGGTTCCTCTGGTTTTTGTTCTTGTTTTTGAAGATTTCCATCATTTTCCGGTTGCATAAATTTAGTATAGCATAAGGGGGATAACGGGGTAATAAAAACTAACGCTCGTCATATTAATCCTACAGTGTTGTATACCTTGTGTATATCGCTTATACTTTTAAGCATGAAACGGCCTATTTGGTGTATTAAACATCATGTCAAGCTTTGCGCATCTTCCACTGTTTCTTCTGCATTTACTATCGTCGAGCTTTTAGTGGTAATTGTAGTTATAGCAATATTGGCAGTAATTTCCATAGTCTCTTACACAGGCATAAGCCAACAGGCAGTAACAGCTTCGTTACAGGCTGACTTATCTAATGCGGCAACTGCCATCAAAGCTTTTCAAGTGGAAAACGGTAATTTTCCAGCTACTATATCCACAAACTGCAGTTCCAACCCAGATACTGCTACTAATAAATGCATTAGACCGTCAGGTAGCAATACATACGTAGGCTATTCGGCGGATAACCAATCCAGTCCAAAAACTTTTTTGTTAGTAGCTAGCAACGGTAGCACAGCATACAGAGTAACCGATAACTCGGCACCGACACAATTAGCTCAAACTATGCAACCTGGCGTGACGCCGGGCGCAACAATCGAACTTCATGCCGCCAAGGCTAATGGCGGAGTTAGCCAGGGGATTAACAGCCCTCTGACTACGACATGGGCGGATACTAGTGGGAATGGTAATAATGGTAGTTTACAGACTTTCGCAGGGACAGCTGCTAGTGGTTGGACAGGAGCTAATTCGAGTGCAGATCCTTATCGGCTAGTTCCAGATGGCTCTAATGACTATGTAACACTAACTTCACCAATATCACTTAGCCCCGATGCATCATCAATTGAATTCTGGTTCAAGGTGGTGCTAGGATTTTCAGATATAGCTGGACGCTCTACTGACACCTCGTGGTTTGGACTAGATGACACAAGTCCTCCTAGGTTCGAAGTTATGGATGGGAATTGGAATGGACGTTACTTTAGCCTCCCTCAGAATTTATCTGCAGGAGAAATCCATCACATAGTCGTAACCAGAAGTAATGGGACTACGCGACTTTATCTTAACTCTGTAGAGTCAGGGTCTGGGGGCTGGTCAAATTCGTATACGATCACGGTTAATCAATTGTGGAAGTGGCGCGATGGCACCTATGGTTATTGGGGAACCTGTCCCTTATCTGTCGTTAGGGTTTATCCATTTGTTTTAACTACTGCTCAGATTACTGCCAACTACGCTGCTGGGCCGAATTGGTAAGATGAAAATATAGAGGGGAGATACCGCTCGATAAATTCTGCATTTGATTCATTTGTTAGGAGATTCGGCGTAGAGCAGCACAGTAAAGAAAGTGCTATAGGCATTTTCTTTTCAAGCATGCGAAGGAGCGAAGTGAAACGAAGCGATACTCCCGCATTTTTGTGGCAAGCCACAAAAATCAGCGCGGAGTTTGAGTTTCCCTACCAACGGTAATAAAATAATCCGGCCTTCGGGTCGGATTATTTTATTTGGCGGTGTTTTTTGATTGATGTTCGAACTTTTTTTGACGAAAATCCTGAAAACT
>CAZHFQ010000005.1:0-39318 GCA_964531915.1 uncultured Saccharimonas sp. (SeqCode)
ACGTATCGCCTGACTTATCGAGTAAACGAATAACCACTTGCTCACCCCATATAATAGGACTAATTGCGATACGTAAATCGACTTCTTTGTTAGCGATTTTGACAGTAAATTGACCGTCCTGAGGCATACGGTGTTCGTCAATTTTAAGGTTGGATAAAATTTTTATTCGGCTGACTAAGGCTGGTTCTATGCTTTTGGGCAATTGCATAATTTCTCGAAGCATTCCATCAACACGGCAGCGAATTTTTAATGAATTTTCAAGCGGTTCAATATGAACATCACTGGCACGAGATTTTAGGGCATATTCTAAAATTGTACTTAAGGCTTTACTAATAGGAGAATCTTGAACAATTGTCTTTACTCCACGACTTAATTCTTGATTTGCCTCGACCTGACTGGCCTCGGCTGCCTCTCCTACGCTCGAAAGATCGGTTTTGTATTGGTCTAATACATGACGGACACCTGCTTCAGAAGCCATAAAAACCTTTAAAGGTCTCTCGATACGACTTGCAAGATAATCGACAGCTTGAACATTATTGGCATCAATCATTGCCACTGCTAAACGGTTTTGAATTTCTGCGAGAGGAACTGCCATAAAACGTTCTGCAATATCTTCGGGTAGTAGACTTAAAATTGTCTGATCGATTAAACTATTTGTTAAATTTACATATGGCACCCCAGAGACCTGCGCTATAGCGTGTGTTAAAAGCTCATCATCAACAATCCCCTGCTCGGTCAATAAACTGAGGAGTGGCTTATTCGTTTCTGTAGCTGTTTGTTTGACATCTTTTAAGACATTCTCACTTACTAGACCCTCTTCAACAAGCAGGCTGACTAGTTTAGTTTGTATATCAGCAGTAAGAAGTGCCATGAACAAAACTCCTATTGAGTACCTGGGGGTACAGTGCTAGCCCCTGATTCAGTTCCATTAATCTGGACTTGTACAGCTGGGTTAATGGCATTTTTATTGAAAATGTCAGTGTTCGGCTCGATAATTTCTGTGCTAATTTCATCAATTGTTTTAACTTTGGCAGTTCCAGAATAAACATCTCCAAAAATACTTTTTGCAACGAAATATGACACAAGCACACTAACAGATGCTATTAATATTATCATTGCTATGTCTGCTTTTTTCATTACTTTATCACCTTATCCTTCAATTTCATATCAATAGCTGGTTCATAAAATGCACGGGCTTCTATGGTCATCATGCGTGTCTTGCCTTGACTCTCGATTTTTAGAGTTTTAATATCAATAGTCCGAATTGACTTTTCGAGATTAACTAACGCCTTCTTAAGTGCGGCTTCATCCCCTTTAACCGAGAATCGAAGTGTAATTTCATTTTGTGTATCAACGTTCAAATCTGGTGAAGCATTCACAACAGAATCATCTTCTGATAATGATTCAACACCCACCACTGGGTCGACTTGAAGTGTGTCAAGCGATAGACCCCCAATTCCAGACAACAATTTGTTTTGTAATGATGCACCCAAGGCAAGTGAATTGGCGTCAGATGGAAGAGCGTCAAGAATTACCTGAATAGGCTGATCGTCTGGCTTAGCCTTGGAGTCAATCAGCGCCTGATTTGTGTTTAGGACATTAACATTTTTTTCTAATTCCGTAATATTCTCATTGTTAATATCGAGTGTCGATATTGTTTTGTTTTTTTCACTTAATACTCTCTCGTTAAAAAATAACATTTGTGTCAAAAATACCGCAGCAACCAAAGATATCCCAAATACTACGGAGACACCAGCGACCCATAGGAACATCAAGCGATTTGCTGTAGCTATTTGCGTTCGCTTTCTAATACCTGCTCCCTTTTGTTGCATATTACTGACCCCCCGTATAATCTGTTGCTCGATCGGTAAATACCCTTGGAACACCCAAATAGGAGTCTGTCGCGTTGCCTTTGTTTGCTATCACAATTGAAGCATTCTTTGAAAGTGGAGAGAAAAGCTCCTGAGCATATACAAAACTCAATGTAAATCGAAGAACCTTGACACCTGACGAATCCTCGCCATAACTTGTGTCGCTAGTACTTATGCTCGATGCAAGCGTTACTTCTTGGGGTTTCTCATCAATGTCATCATATTTAAGTTTTGCTCCTTCAATCGTCTTTTTGAAAACCTCAACTGCAGCATAACTATTCGATGCCTGACCATTTATTACTATAAGATTTGTAGTGGAGTCAATCGTTAAATCAGAAATTTTAATATCGTTCGGAGCAGACGGGATAATTGCGCCTAACAAATCAAAGATTCGCGAATCCACCTTTTTATTGTCATTAAGGTTTGATATTTTAGTCAATTGATTTTGTATAGTAAGTGTTTGTGATAAGTCATTGACTTTCATCAACGTTTTACTCTTTGAATCAATACTATTATCAGCTAAAAACCCTCTGGCTGTTTGTACGCCGAAAACGTAAAAAAGCAATAATATAACAACTGAAATCGAGCCCACGCCCACTAAAATTGCCCCGATGATAACCTTCGAACGAACTTTTTGGGCTTTAATTAATTCCTGTTTGACGTCGGGAACTAAGTTAATCTCTATCATTTCGAATTTCTCCGTTGAGCCAAGCCTATAACGGTTGCAAATTCAGACGCAATTGCGCTTAGTTGTTGCTGATCAGATTGCGCTACTCGAACTTTTTGCCATGGGTTAGCTACAGACGAAGCTATCCCAGTTTTTGCGGTAATATATTCACCAAATTGCGGCACAACTGATGAAAACCCTGACAATAATATTCCGCCAACTGGTGTATTTGGATAGCGAGTTTGAAAAAATTTAATAGATTTAACTAATTCGCTAGCAAAATTATCGAGTGTACTTTCGATTGCGCGATATACTTGACCCTCAAGTCTGTCAGGGGCTAAACCAAATTTTAGAATAAATTGACGTGCTTGATCTTCCTGAACATTAAGGTTCTGTACTGCTGCTTTAACCAAAGATTTTAGCCCAGTAGGTATGGTACGTACTAGCCTTGGAGTGTCTCCAAATGTAATTGCCAAATCAGTCGATAGCTCACCAACATCAATAATTAACCGTGCGTCTTGAATACCCGCAGGTAAAAGTGACCTAATCATCGCAATCGGGTCTGGTTCGGCGGCGATAACATTAAAACCTAGTCCTTCTATAAATTCTAATCTTTCTTCTGAATAACTATTTGCTGTACTTGCCAAAAGTACCTCTTGTTGCTGAGGGTTATGCAGTGACTGACCCAATAACGCCCAGTCAACCTTGGCATCATCAATCGACATAGGAATATATTGATCAATCTGATATTTTATCGTGCTTTTTAGCTCGGCATCGCCCATATTAGGCACATCAATAACTGTCGTAAAAGTTTTGTTTGAAGGCAGGCCAATAACAACGTTTTTTTCTTTGATACCACTCTGCCCAATTGTAGTCATTATGACCTCGCCTAGTCGTCGCATACTTTCAGCGGAATTACTGGTGGTGATTTTTTCGTCAACTGGCGCATAGCCATAATGCATTAAATTCCAATTACCAGAGCCAGACGAAGATAACTGAACAACCCTGACTGCGTTGGTACCAATGTCTAATGCGAAAAAGCTGCCCAGTCCTTTTAGTAATGCCATATTGTCTAACATTATACAGAAGCATAACCATTAAAAGCAAGTAAAACCTACAATTAAAATCTAGGTGGTAATTCAGTAGTATATACTGTTCGGATTCGTTCGCTGTCTGAAGCCTGTGAAAATGCCCAAAGGTAGGCATCGGCAGGCAGATTAAAGACCTCGGCGGGGTCACCGCTGTGTCCACCTATGCCAGAGCCAGCTGTTCGGTAAAGATACAAATGGTTTGTCATGACCGGACCATTAACGGTCAGTTTGTCTTTGCATATGTGTTGAGTGCTACCTACTTTATCACAGGTTTTAATTGAGCTTGTATCATCACTGGTGGCGATTAGCCAAGCATCGACATTGGTTACGCTCTCGTTAATAACGATATTTTTGGCGATTATCACCAGCTGAGGCAATTGACTAACCTTAGTGTACGAGCCATTACTATAAGTCTGTTTGCCCGCAATCGTAACTGTACCGCTAGCTTTAATAATTACTGACTTTCCAGGACTTAAGTTACTCTCATTTAACGTCAAGTTACCAGCAGTGTATGTGCCGCTAAGGTTATTAGGGGTGACCGAGCCGACGGCAATGGGCGTTCCACCGGGGAAACTTGCTGCCACATCGGGCATGGAAGTCGTGTTCGAATAATAGCCAATTGAACCGACTGAACCAGTACAATTAGCTGTATCTTGTGGGGTATTAGAGAAACTAAGAGGGCTGTAGCCGCACAATGTTGCCCCGGGCAATCCCGCCCTGGAGAAGGCCGCCCCCGAAGCAGCCCCAGTTATACCACCACTAGCAATAATGCCATATTCAGCCCAACTACCAAACATGTAGCCATTCTTAACCGAAGCCCTGGCTGTAACAGCTCCACTAACGATTAAATCACCGCCTAGGATTTGGGTTTTGGGGACTTTGCCGATAACTGCACAGACAGGTGCTGCGGGGGGTTCGGGGATTGGGGAAGTTACAGTACCTGTATCCGTATTTGAGTGAGGCGTGGCTGACATGGTAAAACATATATGAGTGCCTACTGGGAAGTCGGTGTCAGTATCCGTAAAATTTGAGTTATTCCATGTCCCCGGGCTTATGGATGCGACTATACCGTTCTTACTAAAACTGCCTTTATCGGCCTTAAGCTCCCAGTTAACTTGATTACTTGCATTAGAACCGGAATTAGTTATTGATGAACTAACCGTTAGCGGAGAGCCAGCTTCTATCGCACTTGGCGTAACTGTAGCTGAGGGTGTTAGATTATAATCCTGGTCGTCCGTTACTAAAACACATTTATATCCGGATGTTTGAACACTACTATCATTCCATTTATTCGGCCAAACTCTGGTCGCACGACATAAATTTTTCCCAACGTCCGCACTTGTAACTGTCCAAGTTGAATTAAAGCTTCTTTCACCACCATTCCCTATAGATATAACATCGTGGTTTGGGCCATTAGCGGTACCCAAGCCCTGACCATTTATATAATCATATTTCAGCGCAGTAGTTTTATCAGGGCCAGTATTTTTTATTTTATGCGTCCATCTGATTATAACCCCTGGAGTGGCTGTTGCAGGTATAACTGAAGTTGAGGGGGTTACATTCCACTTAGGAATATCTTGGACGCCCCCAGTCCTACCCATAGGGTTAGCACACCGCCTCAATAAATAGTACGCGCTTCCATCATCATTAATGATTTTGATACCACTTTCACTTCTGTAGTCACTATAGAACGCATCGTCATGGTTTGAACTCTGATAATAGCTATTTATACTTTGGCTTATATTAATGTTCCATTTAATCTTATTTTTTGCATCCCGCGCTTTAAGGTTTGCTTGTAACCTATCAAAGTCAGCATTACTTACACTCCTTCCCCCTTCACCAGGCGCATTACGACCCAGCATTGTATTAACAATAAAAGCAGAGCCATTTATTCTTTGAGAACTGCTTGAACGATTTGCATTTTTCAACAGATTTATCAATTCGCTAACTGTATTAACAGAATTGGGGATAGCGAGACCGCCACTAATGGGAGGTAGGACCTCAACCCCATAATAATCAACTCTATTTGTAAAATAACCGTGATATGCAGCCCTGCCGTATACCGTACCCGAATAGCCCGCAGCCCATACACCAGTGTATATACCGACCACCAATGCAAAAACTGATATTAATCCTACCAACAGTTTATTAAATAGTCTTTTATTTATAATAAACATATTAATTAACTACCCCACCGAGCGCAGTTATTCTAGTTTGATAATATTTGATATCACTGTCAGCCATAGGCTGGGTCTTGTCAACTAGAGTGATGGCTTGCTGGTAATACTTAATTGCGTTTTTGCTATCGCCTTTTTTCTCGTATATTTGAGCAATAAACTGTTCAACATTGTCGTCTTTGACAACTGTCTCTGCCTGAAATGCCGTTGTCAATGCTTTGTCAAAATCATTATCATTAAAATACAAAGTAGCTTCATCCAATAGCAATCTGTTTGTTAATCCGGAATCATTCACGGCTTCTTTGATTGCAGTATCATACAACTTTTCAGCCTGGCTAGCCTTGCCACCGCTGTCAATTATCTTTTGTGCCTCAGCGGCGGTACTATCGACTATCTCGGTACGCTTTAACTCTTGAGCAACAAGTTTATCTTCTTTGGCTTTCTGATTGTACCCTACATAAAGCCAACCCCCTACTATTCCAGCAATAAACAGGATAACTATTACGCCTATAGCAAACCACTTCTTATTAATTGAGAGGTTGTTTGATCCAAATCCTTCTTTTTGTCGTTTATTATTAGACATGGACATTATTCCTTATGTTTACATTACATATAATAATAGCACGTCTTCGAAAAAACAATGATGATACGCTAAAGCTCGATTATTTTCATTACCTCTGTTAAGATATTTATATGAGTTTATCAATCGGCATAGTCGGTTTGCCCAACGTCGGTAAATCCACCTTGTTCAACGCCCTGACAAATAATGACATATTGGCGGCTAATTATCCGTTTGCCACTATTGAACCCAATACTGGTATTGTGCACGTCCCAGATGAACGGTTAGAAAATCTAGCTAAACTTTATGATACGACAAAAATAATCCCTGCAACTGTGACGTTTGTTGACATCGCAGGGTTGGTGGCTGGTGCAAGTAAGGGCGAAGGCCTCGGCAACAAATTCCTGGCTAACATCCGCGGTTGCGATGCTGTTATTCATATTGTCCGCTCATTTAATGACAACAATGTAATTCATATATCTGAAAAAATTAATCCGCGTGATGACATCGACATTATTAATACCGAACTAATTTTGGCAGACATACAGACAATTGAAACTCGTCTAGTCAAAATGCGCAAAGACGCCAAAGCTCAGCCAAAATTGAAAATCGTGGCTGATTATTTAAATGAGTTAATCGACAAATTAAAAACTGGCACTCCACTATCCCAGATTGCCAATTTAAAGATTGATATGATATACGATTTACACCTATTGACCGCAAAACCTGTAATTTATGTGTTTAATGTTGACGAAGAAACGCTAACAAATAATGATAAGAAAAATGAATTGAAAAAATTAGTAGAACCAGCCCGAACTTCACAAGATCCAGATACAATGTCTCCCACACCCGGCTTGCCAACAGTGCCCAGAAATGATTTTTCTGGCGTCAACGTATCTACAGATATGTTTCCTTCAGATAAAATAATTTCTAAATCACTGTCGCCCAACCCAGTTGCTGGACGAATTGCGTCTGGAACTTGTGTATTTGTATGTGCAAAACTAGAAGACGAATTAAAAATTCTAACTCCAACAGATTCTGCTGAACTTTTGGAGAGTTACGGTGTTAAAGAAACAGGACTGCTGCAATTAATCCATGTAGCCTATGACATTTTAGGACTTCAAAGTTATCTAACTGCCGGGCCAAAAGAAGTCCGCGCATGGACAATCAAAAAAGGCGCTTCTGCGCCCGAGGCTGCCGGAGTAATCCATGGAGATTTCGAACGCGGTTTCATCGCAGCCGAAATTGTTAATTATGATGATTTAATAAGTGCTGGCTCAAAATCCACCGCACGCTCTTCAGGCAAAATGCGCACCGAAGGAAAAACATACGTCATGCAACCAAACGACGTCGTCGAATTTCGTTTTAACGTTTAGTTTATATATTTATTCAGTATTTAGTTATTCAGGGTCCAACCCTGAATAACTAATACTGATTTAAAAGGTGATATGTAAAATCTGTTCCAGTGTTATTTTGTAATCGTCATCGTCTTTCAAAAATGCTATATATTCTTTAGAGTCCACACTCTTCAGCCTTTGTGGTCTAACCCAAAATGACTTCTTGCTTCCAAGCCAATAACTCAAACTCGACCACTCCCATC
This sequence comes from uncultured Saccharimonas sp. (SeqCode), assembly GCA_964531915.1. Taxonomy (GTDB): domain Bacteria; phylum Patescibacteriota; class Saccharimonadia; order Saccharimonadales; family Saccharimonadaceae; genus UBA1547. The sequence goes on from CAZHFQ010000005.1 coordinate 7,966, forward strand.
CCATATAGTCCGGTGGGTTTCGATGCACGTACCGCGTTAACCACAACAAATATTCGTTATTATTAACTTTCACGGCTTTAAAGTTCCCCTGAAATAAAGGTCCAATACGCTCATATTTTTTATTAAAATAATTTACATAAGACGAACATACTGCACGTAGTAATTTAGTAGCTGATCCCATTTCAATCTGATAAAGCAATAAATGAAAATGATTTGGCATCAAACAAAAAGCTACAATCTCAATATCATTTACCAACCATTCATAGTTTCTACCTTGACTACCAATATATGGCTTTTTATCTAGATGTCTCTTTAATAAGCCTAAAAACACAGCACAATCCTGGTCATCAAGAAAAATATCTCGTTTATCAACTCCACGATTATAAACATGGTAGTAACTGTCTGCATCATATAACTTAACGATATTGCGATTTGGCATAGACATATAATACAGCTACATCTAAGTTTTTTTCAAGTATATATAACCTCAAACGGCTCAATTAAGTTAATCAGGGTTGGACCCTGATTAGGTGATGGAACCAAACGATTATATGATTGGCTGCAAGAGGTAAAATCGCTCTTGATTGCCTTTTGCACCGGCAACGTCACTATCTCGTTTATCTACAATTACAAAATATTTTTTTGACCAATCTTCGAAGTCGCGCAAAATCTGACGACGCGTTGAATCGTTTTTGATAATTCCCCTGTTGGTTTGATTCTTACCAGCTTCGAATTGAGGTTTCACCATGGCAATTATTTGAGTACTTTCGTCAGACAAATAGTTATATATATGTGGCAAAATATCGCGTAGACTGATAAATGATACGTCAATAACCACGATATCCGGTGTATTTTTTAACACGACAGGCGCGCGGGTGACGCGAGTCGGGGCAACGCCCGCCGAGTCCGGGGCAGGGGTGGAACGAGCGGCAGGACCCGCAATCACATCGAGATAAATATCACGGATATCAGTCTTTTCATGTAACTCTATCTTATTATTACCACGCAGACTTGGGTGCAACTGATTTGTACCAACGTCGACAGCGTAAACTTTTTTTGCACCATGACGCAGGGCAAAATCTGTAAAACCGCCCGTGCTGCTGCCAACGTCCAACACTACTTTGTCTTTAAAATTTAGATTTAGATTTTTGGCAACCGATTCCAATTTCATACCAGCCCTACCTACGTATTGCGTTTCAGGCGATAGTTTTATCTCGGCGCTTGGGTTAATGAAATAACCAGACTTTGTAACAACCCGGCCATCAACTGTGACTTTACCAAGTTTAATGTAACTTTCCGCTTGGCTACGCGAAGCGACCAGTCCTCTTTTAACTAACTCATTATCAAGCCTATTTTTTTACGCTCACGATAGCTACCGTCCTCGGTGCTGACGCTGATTTCATCACCCGTTTTAATAAACGCAGGTACCCTTACTGTTAGACCAGTTTCGACGGTTGCATCTTTTAACACGCTACCGCTGGTGTCACCTTTTACTACACTTTCGGTATAAGTAACTTTCAGATAGATATTTTTTGGTAGTTCTACATTAATAATATTATCGTTAAATGACTGCAAAGTGACATTTTCGCCTTCCTTTAAAAAACCAGTAACGCCGTCAACGATATCGGCCGGAAGTTGAAATTGCACAAATGTGACGGGGTCCATAAAATGATAACTAGAGCCGTCACTATACAAATATTGGACCAAGCGGTTAGTCACTTCGGCTGGGTCAATTCTCTCTTGGCCTTTAAAAGTTTTTGGCAAAACGCTGCCATCAATCAAATTTTTAATTTTGACATTAACAATACTTCCACCACGACCCATGACCTTTTGGTTATATTCGACCACTCTAAAAGGCTTACCATCAATTTGAACGACAACGCCTTTTTTTAGATCTGTTGGCTGATAAGCCATAACTTTACCTTGAAGTTACAAATGGTAATAGTGCGAGGTGCCTGGCGCGCTTGATAGCGACCGCCAGTTGTCGTTGTTGCTTGGCGCTTAGGCCAGTTTTGCCAATTTGTTTAATTTGACCATAAATATCAACAAACCGTTGCAAAGTTCTAACGTCTTTGTAGTCAAAATATACCGGGGTGTCTTTTTTGAATTTTTTAATTGCCATATTATTACTCCTTTCGCCTTCGCTATACAGCGAACGGCGAATTCCTAGAACGGAATCTCACTTAAATCGATTGGTTTGTCGTCGATGTCTTCGATGACGACATCATCACTTTTTTTACTCTTGTTTGAACTTTCTGAGCTATCTGACTGTTTATTACTATCACTTGGACCATCCAAAAATGTGACGTCAGATGCAGTAACTTCGATTCGGCTTTGTTTTTTACCAGTTTCTTTGTCGTCCCATCGATCTTGCCTTAGACGACCCTGGACTAAAACCCTTCGACCCTTCGACAAGTACTGCATAACTAATTCACCAAGTTTTTCCCAGGCATTGATATTGAAAAAATCAGCTGTATCTCCGCCATCGGCGGATTGACCGCCCCTATCAACCGCGATACTGAAATTTACAATAGTTTTACCTGTGTTAGTTGAGCGCTGTTCGGGGTCACGAGTTAATCGTCCCATTAAAATGACTTGGTTGACACTTTTTGCCATAAGATTTACTCCTCTTCCTCGACTTCGTTAGTCGAAGACGCTGCTTTATTTTTTGCTTCTTCTAGAACCTTACGATTTTTTTCATCAACAGTTACAAGTAAGTAGCGTAGTATTTCATCAGTTATATTGAAAGTACTGCTAATTTTTAGTGGCGCATCAGCTGGCAATTTTAAATCAAAATAGGCATAGACCGCAAAGTCTTCTTTTTTGATTCGGTATGCCAATTTCTTTTTGCCCCAATTGTCTTCATTAACAATTTTTCCACCAGCAGATGTGATAATGCCACGAATTTTCGTTAGTGGTGTTTCGAGGTCGACCTCTAGGTCGGGGTGGATAAGAACGGTTAGTTCATATTCCTTCATATTAGATTTCCTCCTTTGGAATCCTTACACGATCGCATAAGATACGTGTTTGATGCTTATATCGAGTATAAGCTGAGTTGATAACACCTTAATTATACCATGACTAAAAGTGTTTGACTATATCTCATTATAATATTCATCATCGGCTTGCCCTAGTTCATCAACACTGCTGATCAAAACTTCCCGTGACCTGGCTCCATCGGCGGGTCCAATAATGCCTTGATCTTCCATATTTTCAATTAATCGGGCTGCCCGTGCATAACCAACCCGCAAACGACGCTGCAATAGACTAGCACTAGCCTTTTTACTATCAACTACTACTCTAACTGCGTCTTTATATAGGTCGTCGTCGTTATTAATATCAAAGTCCATAACCACACCACCCTTTCCATTGAGATGGACTGGTTGACTAACGACTTCGTCATTATATTGTGGCGGTGATTGCTCACGAAGATAATCCGTTATTTTATGTATTTCGGCATCACTAACATATGCACCCTGAATACGCCTTGGTTTGCCCATATCGGCTTTTTTGAAGAGCATATCACCCGAACCTAACAACTTTTCAGCGCCAGTATCATCTAAAATAATTCGGCTGTTAATTTGGCTGGAAACAGTAAATGCAATTTTAGCTGGGACATTTGCCTTGATTAAGCCAGTAATAACATTAGCGTCTGGTCGTTGGGTGGCAAGTACCAAATGTATACCAACGGCGCGGGCTTTTTGTGCCAATCGTACGATGAGAGCTTCGACATCTTTAGGCGCTGTCATCATGAGTTCAGCCAGCTCATCAATCACAATTACGATGTACGGCATAGCCCCATTTTCATGTTCTTGCGCAATACCATTTTCATCTTCAACACTAATTTTGGTACTTTTCGAGCTAATCTTATGGTTATAAGCTGCAATTTCTCTGACTTTATTATCAGCCAACAAAGTGTACCGACGTTGCATTTCGTTGACAGCCCACCTAAGAGCGCTTATCATTTTCTCTGGCTCGGTAATTATTGGAGTCAGAAGATGCGGAATGTTTTCATATAGTGACATTTCAACCTGTTTAGGATCGACTAAGATAAGTTTTAATTCACTTGGGCTATTGTGATACAACAGACTTGTCAGCAAAGCATTAATCATTACAGATTTACCAGCTCCAGTTTGACCGGCAATCAAAAGATGTGGCATTTTGTTAAGCTCGCCCACCATCACACCTCCGGCAATATCTTTTCCAATTGCAAACGATAAAGGCTCGGATTTTTTCTCCCATTCTGGACTGTTTAGAATCGAAAATAGACGAACATCGGCAGCTTTTAGATTAGGCACTTCAATACCAACCGCCTTTTTACCAGGAATTGGAGCTTCCATACGTAAACTTTGAGCCGCAAGATTTAGGGCAATATTTGTTTCAAGTGCTGTAATCCGCGTCAATTTAACGCCACTTGGTGGTTTTAGGGTGAACTGAGTCACGCGTGGCCCAATGTTTGCCCCTTCCATTTCAACGTCAATATCAAATTCACCAAGAGTGTTTTTGATTATTGCTGCGTTTTGCTGAATATCGCCAGCATCGGCAGCTGATTGTTTTTTCTCTAATAAGTCTAAGCCTGGTGCAACCCAATTCGGGTCACTTACTGTGACAAGGGCTGATTGTTCGTCTGAGGGTTTATCTTGATTGCCGCCCTTGGCACCAGAAAACCTGGATTTTTTTTCGCCCTCACTACCATTTACTGTTGGTACGCTGGCATTTAATTTGAAATTAGATATTGCAGTTGAATCCGAAACGTTAACCGCAGCCGCATTTTTCATAACTTTCACATTGGCGTCCTGGTCGGATGTATCACGGCGACCTAACTGCCAAATCTTTTTAATAACCATAAATGGAGAAATACGTAAAATAAATAATAACGTTATTGCGATCAACAATATGTATATAAATGCCGCAATAGACCCGTTAACAAGTACAAGAGCCCCTTTATTTATAAAGTCGCCAATATACCCACCAGTCGTTTGATTGCTACTATTTTTCAATAGACCGAACAGGGCTGAAAACCAAATAATAGCCGACGCTGTCGCAATCTTCATAGCAAGTGGTAAACGATTATCCTCTGATCTGAATATTTCGATCGCTATGTATATAAAAAGCGCCGGTACAACATATACGGCATAGCCTATGCTTGCCAAGACGACTTTGTATAACCAATCCAAAACAGGACCACCAGCTCCAAACCATGCCACTACAAATAACAAGGATAAGGCGATTAAGACAACAGCCCCAACCTGAGCCCAAAACCCATTTGGCAAATCGTGTTTAGGGGTAGGTTTAGATTTTACCGACCTTTTTTTTCGTGATGTTTTTTTCTTTTTTGCCATCGTTCATCCTATTATATGCGCTTTTTGTGGTTATATTATAGCAAAATTTACTACATTTTGCAAGTAGTAGATATCTAATATGTGCGGTGATCGACCATTACACGCGGCTCGTTCGCCTCGCTATCGGGTACCTGCCTGGTTGGATATATTATTTTATCCGGTTGTTTAATGTTCTTTGGGATTATACCTTCAGTGTTTTTCCCTTTCATTTGAGCTTGGACTTGCGAGTTGACTCCACCGATTTCATTTATTACTGGAATTACGATTGGCGTACGTCTAGTTTGATCATAAAGAATATGTGTGATTTCTTCTTTAAGTTCTTTTTTGATAGCGTCTAAATCAATGTTTTTACCAACAAAAGTCCTAGCAACTTTTTGTTTCAAATACTGGCGAATGAGCCCCATTAGTTCTTCACTGTCCCTAAGGTATATAAACCCACGACTAATGATGTCTGGGCTTGTCAGTAACCTGCCGCTACCTTTTTGAACGGTCAACACAACAATAAACATACCCTCAGATGCCATATGCATACGATCTTTTAGTACGACTTCTGAGACAATTGCTCCATTATCGTCATACATGATACCACCAACAGGGAATCGTCCAGCCTTCCTTGCGCCCGCAGTGGTAATTTCTAATATATCTCCACTATCACAAACGAAGATATTTTCATGTTTGACACCGGATTGCTCCTCGGCAATACGCGCATTATGAGCTAACATATGAAATTCGCCGTGGATAGGCATATAGAATTTTGGATTTAAAGCACTAATTAATTTCGCATGATCACTAAAATAAGCATGCCCCGAAAGATGCAAAGGACCAATGCCCGTCAAATGAGTTTTGTTATTTTGAATAACATCACTTCCTTCTCGCATCAAACCATCGACAGTTCGTGTAACATATTTCTCGTTACCAGGTATTACATTAGAGCTGAATACTATAACGTCCGAGTTTTTAATTTTGATAAACTTATGACTTCCACTCGCCATTCGATTTAGCACGGCGTTAAATTCACCCTGTGAGCCAGTACATACAATCGTGATTTTGCTGTCTGGCATTTTAATGATATCTTCCATTTTGACGACGACGTTTTTAGGAACTTTAATCGTTCCATTCCTAAGAGCAACTTCAAGGTTTTGAATCATACTATATCCAGCAAAAGCAACTTTTCGTTCATGCTTTTTTGCTTCGTCTAAAATCGTTTGCATGCGATATATATGACTACTAAAACAACTAAGTATCAAGCGACTATTAGGATATTTTTCCATCACCTGACCAAAACTTCGTTGAATATCAAACTCACCGTGCATATGAGTGCCTTCGATTTCGGCATTTGTTGACTCATTCATGAGGATCAAGATGCCTTCTTTTGCGGCAATCTCGGTCATACGTTCAATGTCATACTTTTTCCCATCAACCGGTTCATCTTCAAAACGCCAATCCCCACTGTGAACCAAAACTCCAAGTGGCGTGCGAATAACAATCGCTGCGCAGTCCGGAGTTGAATGTGGTACTCGAATATATTCAATGTTAAAACTATCACCAATTTGGACTTGTTCGTGTTCGTCTGGATGAATCTCGTTATACTGGGGCACGTAATCAAAAGGTGATTCCTCCATAGTACGCTGAATCATTCCAAGGGTGAACTTTGTCGCATAAACTGGTGCTGGAATTTTGTGAGCAATATGCCGAAAAGCCCCAATATGATCCAAGTGGGCGTGAGTAAATAGAATTGCACGAATCTTATGCTTGTTCTCTTCCAGATATGTAACATCAGGTGTTATGTAATTTATACCTGGATAATCTGCCCCTGGGAATAAAAATCCACAATCAATAACAATAATGTCATTATCGTATTCTATGGCCATCATATTCTTGCCGATACCCATTTCACCGAGGCCTCCGATTGGCATAATCCTAATCCTAGGACCGTTAGATCGTGGCTGGTTTTTTTGGTCAACTGGGCTAAATTGCTTGCCGTCGTATCCGTTATAAAGGGATTTATTAACAGGGATATCAATTACGTGTTGCGATGCGCGTTGGTTAACATTTTCACTGGTTCGGCGCTGTGCCCTATAGGCCTCGCCTTTTCTGGTAGTCGTATTATTTAAAACCGTATTATTCGTTTTTTGCCTTGTTTGATTCGGCCTTTTTGATTGATCGTCTGGTTTGACGTTCGCGAGTCTTCGTTGGCCCATCCCGTTAGAACTCCTCTCTCAAGTAGTAGTTTATGACGTGTTGATATCTTTTTATGTTAGCGTTAGTTCTAACGGGACCCATATTTATATATTCTCCTTTCGCCTTCGCTATATAGCGAACGGCGAACATTTTAAATTATTGATATTATTTTTAATAACTTATTAAAATCCTCGATGAGCGTTGCCCGCATACTGCCGTTATACAGCGCAGCGGCCGGGTGATATAGCGGCACAACCACTATTTTTGATTCACCAAATGCAATTCTTTTTGGTTGACCATGAATCTGACTTATTTTACGATCTGGCAAAAAGTATTCCATGCTGTGCCTGCCTAATGTCACGACAATTTTTGGGTTTATGACATCTAGCTGACGCACCAGATATGGCCAAAAGGTCTTTTTTTCCTCTGGCAAAGGATCACGGTTATTTGGTGGCCTGTATTTAACGATATTTGTAATGTAAACATCGCCTCTTTTTATATTGGCACCTTCAAGCATTTGGTCTAAAAATTTACCAGCCGCCCCCACAAAAGGTAGTCCCTGTTCATCCTCATTTTTGCCAGGAGCTTCACCAATTAGAACGATATCTGCGTCGGCATTACCATCGCCCATTACTAGGTTCTTGGCCTCTCGAGCCAAATCCGGGCAGATATTATTTTCCAAAATATCTGCCTTAATCTGTTCAAGAAGTATATGTTTTTTATTTGTCATAAATATTTACAAGATAGCGACCAGTTAACACTATGCTAGCACGAATTCGATAAAATTACAAGAGGACACTTAAGCGCTTTTTATACTTAGACTTATTCTACCTCTCTCGTCAATACCCATAACCTTAACTTTTACAATTTGACCTTCGGAAAGGACATCTGTCACTTTGCCAACTCGTTCATTCGAGAGTTCGCTGATATGAACCATTCCATCAATTCCGGGCAAAATATTAATAAATGCGCCAAAATCTTTGATGCTAACAACTTTACCTTCATATACAGTGCCGACCTCTGGCTCTTCTGTAAGGCCTTTAATCCAATTCATGGCATTTTCAATGGCTTTAGTATCAACCGCTGCAACAGTGATTAACCCGTCCTCAGCAATATCAATTTGGGCACCAGTTTCAGTTGTTATTTTCTTGATTACATCACCACCTTTGCCAATAACTGCACCGATTTTATCAGGGTTAATTTGAATTTTTTCGATACGTGGCGCAAAAGGACTAAGTGCTTTTCGAGGTTCAGACAAAGTCTCAAACATATGCTTTAAGATGAATGCCCGCCCTGGTTTAGATTTTTCAAGCGCCTCAGCAAGAACTTTAACTGGCAAACCATGAACTTTCATATCCATTTGAATCGCTGTAATTCCAGCTGACGTACCAGTTACTTTAAAGTCCATATCACCTGCAAAATCTTCGGCATCGGCAATATCACTTAACACGTAAGTTTTATCGCCATCAACCATCAATCCCATGGCAATTCCGGAAACCGGTGATTCCAAAGGAACCCCAGCATCCATTAGAGCCAAACAACTACTGCAGGTTGCCGCCATCGAGGTAGAGCCGTTTTGGCTCATAATTTCAGTAACGCTACGGATTGTATATGGAAAATCTTCTTTTTTTGGTAAAACTGGCGCAAGTGCACGTTCGGCTAAATAGCCGTGGCCAATTTCACGCCGCCCAGCCCCACCTAATCTACGAACTTCGCCGACAGTATAACCTGGTGCGTTATAGTGATGCATATAACATCTTTCGCCTTCGGTGACTTCCATAGTGTCAACTATTTGCGCATAACTTAGGGGTGCTAATGTAACAATGTTCATTGCTTGCGTTAATCCGCGAGTGAAAATACTGGAACCGTGGGTTCTGGGCAATATTCCCACTTCTGAAGAAAGTGGTCTAATTTCATCTAATTTACGGCCATCTGGGCGCAAATTGTGCTCGACAATACCCTGGCGGACGTCTTTATGCAACGCCGCCGTAAAGGCTTCGTCGTACTTGTCATGAAGTGATTCATATTCGTCTGTCCCAAATTTTTTGGCCATTTTTTCATGAAATTCCCAGCGCAAAGTTGATACAAGTTCGTTTCGTTCGGGATATTCTTTTCGTAAAGCTTCGCCCAGTTTGCCATCAACCCATCTGTCTACTGCCGACTGAATTTCTGTACTTGGTAGGACGAGTTCGTATTCTTGAGCAACAGGTGCGATTTTTTTTGCAAGTTCTTTTTGCAATTTAATAGCTGGCTGATAAGCATCATATGCCCAGACAAGTGCATCAGAGACAACTTCCTCACTAACCTCTTTGGCACCAGCTTCAACCATTGTGATACCAGATTCGATACCCGCAACAATCAAGTCTAAATCACTGGTTTCGCGCTCTTCGGGCGTCAAGAAGGCCTTAAATTTTCCATCAACGCGGCCAATTCGAAGACCAGCAACTGGCCCATCGAATGGTGTTCCGGTCAGCATTAACGCGGCACTCGATGCAATCATCGCAATAACGTCCGGTCGGAAAGTTGGATCCATTGAAAGGACACTAGAAACAACTTGTACTTCTTGGCGATAGCCTTTTGGAAATAGCGGGCGGATTGGACGATCAATTATGCGACCAATCAGAATTGCTTCATCGCTGGGACGACCTTCGCGTTTGATAAAACGACTTCCAGAAATTTTGCCGGCTGCGTAGAACTTTTCTTCATAATCAATACTTAACGGGAAGTAATCAAGAACTACTGGTCGACTACCGACCATTGCAGTCCCTAAAATAACTGTGTCGCCATAGGTTACAAGCACGCTGGCTGTGGTTCGAAAACCGACTCGATTTACTTCTAATTTTAGTGGGCGACCACAAAAATCTGTGGTAACAGAAAAAATTTCCTTACCATTAGGGTTGATAGTAGACATTTATGTCCTCCTTTTTTTAGCTCACTCACCTTATTTTTGTCGGCGAATAAGTAACGGGTACAGGAATTTGTAAAAACAAATTTCTCTATCCACCACTTCTCCACCACGGTGTGTGATGTCATTATTATATCACAAATTATTTACGTAGTTTCAGAGTAGCAACGGTTTTTTTGTAACCATTAAAATCTTTGGCCTCTAAATACTTGAATAATCTTTTACGCCTACCTACCATCTGAATTAGTCCGCGCCTGGCCATATGGTCTTGTTTATTAGACTTTAAATGCTCGGTAATTTCTTTGATACGGGTCGTCAAAACTGACGCCTGAGCCTGCGGGCTACCGACGTCGGTTTTGTGCGTCTGCGTCAAAGCAAAAGCTTTGGCTTTTTCTTCTGCTGTAATCATTAAGTGTACATTGTAGCAAAGTTTGGGTATAGTTTCAACACCTTAGTAAAAGTGTTAGTAAAAATAATTTCTCAACAAATTAATCGTTTATTCCAAAATCAGATAATTTATGGGCATCATCGATTTTCCATCCATCAATTTCTGTTCGTTTTAAGTCGACGCAGAATGCCCCTACCTCTAGCAATTTGCCGATATCTTCGGCAAGACTACGGATATACGTACCACTGCTGACATGGGTTTTAATTTTAACTTCTGGATATTTGTAGTCAATCAAGTCGAGGCTATAAATTTCTACCTGTCGCTTTGGCATATCAATTTTTTCGCCATCTCGAGCCAGTTTATAGGCTCTTTGACCATCAATTTTAATGGCACTAAAAATTGGCGGCCTTTGGGTAGTTTTACCAATAAATTTTTTTAAAGCATTTTCCAGTTCAGTTCTATCCGGAATATCATCAGAAACGTCCGTTATCTTGCCCTCTGGGTCGCCAGTTGTGCTGATTTGCCCTAGTCTAATCGTAGCCTCATAGGTCTTACCTAATTTACTATATTTACTAGCGTTTTTACATTCCTTACCGACAACAACTATCATAAGACCAGTGGCAAATGGATCTAGCGTTCCAGTGTGTCCGACTTTGATTTTTTTACATCCGCCGTACGGCGGATTCTCTGTTAAAACACGCCTAAGCCTTGCTACGACGCCAAAACTAGTCATATGAGCAGGTTTATCAATTAATATAATCCCATCTTGCATATAAATTTAGTATAACAGCTGATTATTGAGGAATCTGGAACTTGCTCGGATCATTCGGGTCAGTTTCTGGCAAAGTACTCGTAGACGGAATATCAGGTGTACCGACTTTAGGTGGAGCTGCAGTTGATGGCAGAGTCGAAAAATCCGGAATCGGTGGTGGGAGCGGTAAACCTGTGGTTGGTTCTGACTCTGCTGGCGAGACAGTTGATGATTCAGCAGGTTTGTCTGGTTGGACTATTGATTCAGCTTGCGGCGAAACAGTTGACGCTGAACCTGGAGCTTCTGAAAAAATATCAACAATGTCAGTATCTTCTGATTGGGTTGAACTGTTAATCGGAGCAGTTTCGTCTGGAGTTGAACCATCAAGATATGAGTGCTTTAAAATAGTTTGGTTTTGTTGTTCGTCTAGTTGACGCCTGGCGTCCTCAGCAGCCTGATCGGAAGTTGAATTTAATATCCCCCCCAATATGGGCTCTTCGTCATTAGAGATTTTTGGACCGTATATGTCTGATACTGTTTGGCTAGGTGATATACCTTCTGGAGGAAGTGTTGAAGACGAGGTGGACGCAGGCTCTGGAGTTGGTGGGACTTCTGGTTCTGGCGTAACTGGTGGTGAGGAAACTGGTTCGGGTAAAATCGGTGCAGTTGGCTCTTCTTCTAAGCCATGGTGAATCTCTAAAGTATCTGATGGGGCTTTTGCCTTTTCCTCGGCAGGTTCGGCTGTTGCAATTTTTTCGATTGAAACACTAGGTAACGAGTTAATTTCATGAGATTCTTGCAATTTAGCAGCAATTAACTGTTGGTCAGCACCGGCAGCCATTAATTGAGCCGATAGCGCCATAACTCTCGAGGTAGTTAGAGGATTACTAAATCTTTCGGTTGAAGCGACAATACCCGTAAGTAGGGCTGTCGAGATTTGCTTGTCCAATATCACTTTTCCGGTAGTAAGCGAATCACAAATATCCACAGCCATTTCGCTCAAACAACTAGCATTTACATCTCGCCAGTCAAGGCTGCCTAATTTACTTGCCTGATCACCGGCACTTAGCGTCGCAATTGTTACATCATGTAGAATTTGATTGCTATTTGATGCCAAAGCTACGTCTAGATGTTCCTGATTTTCAACACCCAATGCCAACACCAATTCGATGTTATAGTCGCCTTGGGTAAATTCAAGATCATTTTCATCAATAGTTGTTCGATAAGGCGTAATAAATATCTTTACAACATCCCCCTCGACTTTATAGCGCAAATGGTCGGCCTTTTCCTTGTCGAGTGCAATAATAAAATCACGCAAACTATCCGCTGTATTTTCAAAAACCTTATCAGGGTTTAAAAAAGTAATTGCGGGCGGAATTGCGCCACTAAAAATTGCCGTTGCATGTTTATCAAGTTTATTTAAAAAAACCGTTAAACCAAGGGCAGCTGATAACTCATCAACGGTTGGATCCTTACTAACTGTCACCAAAATATTTGTTGAGGCTTTTATTTTTTCAACTATTTGTTGTCTTGCCTTGGTTTCTGGTTCGTTCATTCGGTGTTTTCCTGGCTTTTTTATTTTACCTAGATTTTGATGTAACTATACCATAAGTATTTTACCTTAGTCAATACAGATTAAACACTTTACAACTGAGTATTTTTGCTCTATAATCACTTCTTGACTAAGTTAATATCATTCAAGAGGTAAAAATCCAGTATGCCAATCATTAAATCTGCTATCAAACGAGCAAAACAAACCGTTAAACGTCGCGAACGTAATGTCGGTATCAAGCAGGATATAAAAAATGCCACCAAAGCATTTATCGCAAAACCTTCTGCAAAGACCTTTAGTGCCGCCCAAAGCGAGCTGGACACCGCTGTCAAAAAAGGCTTGCTTAAGAAAAATACTGTTGCTCGTCGAAAATCGCAACTTCATGCTATTGCTAAAAAATCTGGTGTCAAATTAACTACCGGAACAACTAAAAAAGTCGTTGCAAAACCAGTTACTAAAAAACCTGTTAAAAAAGCACCTGTTACCAAAAAATCTTCAACAAAAGCCGCTGCAACCAAAAAGTCACCTGCTAAAAAACCTGCCATCAAAAAAACCACTTAATAATCTACAACACCCTATCTAACGGTTGAAACCAATAAAAAGTCTGTCCTATAAAAGGACGGATCTTTTTTATTCTGATATAATATTAGTACATAAACACATAATCGGAGGTGTATTTTTTATGGCTAAATTAAAACGAATCTGGCTTTTTAGCGAAGGTAATGCCAGCATGCGTAACGAACTTGGCGGCAAAGGCGCTAACCTAGCAGAAATGACTAAAATCGGACTACCAGTTCCTGCGGGATTCACTATTACTACAATGACTTGTAATGAATTCACAGAACTTGGCGGAAAATTACCTGACGGTTTTATGAATGAGGTCAAAGTGTCCCTATCCAACGTTGAAGAATCAATGGGCAAAAAACTTGGTGATGCAACTAATCCACTATTAGTTTCCGTTCGTTCGGGCTCAAAATTTTCTATGCCAGGCATGATGGATACCGTTTTAAATTTAGGACTAAACGATGTCACAACTGAAGCTTTGATTAAACAAACAAAAAATCCTCGTTTCGTTTATGATTCATACCGACGTTTCCTTATGATGCTCTGTGACGTGGCTTTTTCAAAACCCGATAATAAATTAGCAAAACACGATTTTGAAGTAATATTTTCTGATCTTAAAAAGAAACTTGGTGTTAAAAATGACACTGATGTCGACGCTGATGGCCTTAAAAAGCTTGTTTCACTTTATAAGATACATATCAAAAAAGAGCTCGGTCGCGAATTCCCCCAGGACGTTTTCGAACAACTTCAGGTTTCAATCGAAGCTGTCTTTCGTTCATGGAATAATGACCGAGCAAAAATCTATCGAAAACGCGAAAAAATCTCTGATAGCCTAGGAACAGCAGTCAACATTCAGGCTATGGTATTCGGTAACATGGGTGAAGATTGTGGGACTGGCGTGGCCTTTACGCGCGACCCAGCCATCGGAACCAAAGAAGTTTTTGGTGAATACTTAATGAATGCGCAAGGGGAAGATGTGGTTGCTGGCGTTCGCACACCAATGCCAATATCACAGCTAGCCACTCAAAATGCAACAATTTACAAAGAATTTACAGATATCTGTAAAAAATTAGAAAACCACTACAAAGAAGTTCAGGATATCGAATTCACAATTGAACATGGTGTTCTTTATATATTACAATGTCGCACTGCCAAGCGTTCTGGTCCTGCTGCAGTCAGAATTGCTGTCGATATGGTTCATGAAGGACTAATCGATAAAAATACAGCCCTAGCCCGTATTACCCCTGAACAACTCGACCAATGTTTGCACTCAGTTATTACACCTGGCACTAAATACACTGTTATTGCCAAAGGTTTGCCTGCTGGTCCTGGGGCTGCAACTGGAATTGCTATTTTCGACGCACACCGCGCGGCTGAACTTGGAAAGGGTGGCAAAAATCAGCAAGTCGTGTTGGTTCGTGCCGACACCAGCCCAGATGATCTAAAAGGAATTTTAGCATCCGAAGGCGTCTTGACAGAACGAGGTGGTATGACATCACATGCAGCCTTGGTTGCTCGTGGTTTTGGTATACCAACCGTTGCTGGCTGCTCGGCTATTCATGTAGATGCTAAAAAACGTCAATTTACTATTGGCGACAAGATTGTCTCGGAAGGCGACTTTATCTCACTTAACGGCGCCTTGGGTGAAGTTATTAATGGAAAAGTTCCTGTAGTTGACCCAGAATTAACTGGCGAATTCGGTGAATTGATGCAGTGGGCTGACGAAGTTCGTCGACTTAAAATTCGAACCAATGCTGACACCCCTGAGGACGTTGCCTTGGCAGTAAAATTTGGTGCCGAAGGAGTTGGACTTTGTCGAACCGAACATATGTTCTTTGCCAGCGATAGACGTCCAATTGTCCAAACTATGATTATGGCCGAAACTGATGCCGATAGGCAGGTAGAATTAGATAAACTGCTAACCTTCCAACGCAAAGACTTTGTCGAAATATTCAAGACTCTTGACGGCAGACCAGCCACGATTCGTTTAATTGATCCTCCACTTCATGAGTTTTTGCCAAATTTAGAGGACTTAATCGAAGAAGTTGCCACAATAAAAGCCAAAGGTAAATCTGACCCCGAAAAAGAAGAGATGCTGGCTAAGGTTCGTTCAATGCACGAAATTAACCCAATGATGGGACTCCGTGGTTGTAGGTTATCGATTATCTTCCCGCAAATTGTTGAAATGCAAACCCGCGCAATTCTAGAAGGTGCAACCCAAGCTCAAAAATCAGGTGTTGATGCACTGCCCGAGATAATGATTCCATTAGTAGGACACGTCAATGAACTGAAATGGTTGCGCGAAAAACTAGATAAATTCGCCAAAGAGATAGTTAAAAAATCAGGTCAGAAAATTGATTACAAATTCGGTACAATGATTGAAATTCCACGAGCAGCTCTTACGGCCGACCAAATTGCGCAGCATGCCGAGTTCTTCAGTTTTGGCACAAATGACCTAACGCAAATGACATTTGGCTATTCCCGCGACGATTCGGACAGATTCTTAAAATCATATATCGAAGAGAAAATTCTGCCAGGTGACCCATTCGAATCAATCGATCAAGAAGGCGTCGGCCAACTGATTGAAATTGCGGTCAAAAAAGGACGCTCGACCCAGCCAAAACTCAAAATTGGTATCTGTGGCGAACACGGTGGCGAACCAACCTCAATTGACTATTGCCATCGAATTGGCCTAGATTATGTCAGTTGTAGCCCTTACCGCGTCCCAATTGCACGTCTGGCTGCTGCCCAGGCTAATTTACCAAACTCCGGTACAAGCCGCGACAAGTAACCAGACAGTAAGTTATCATAAGCCTATTGACAAATCACTCTAAAAGTAGTAATATAGTCTAACTACTAGTATTAGTTTGCTGTGGTGTTTTTTGACAAATCAAATCATTATAGTTCACTTGGAAACCCCTCGGGGTTTTCGTGACTATAACCCTCAAACTCAAACCAGGCGAGGAGTGTAACATGATTGCGAAGATCAAGATGAAGCTTACTACTAGGTTGCTGTCGCTGTTGCTACTAGCAGCCATTTGTTTGCACGTTGTGGTATATGGTACTGTCGCCTTCACTGGCGAACAACTACCTACCGCAATCAGCAACATCTGGGCGATCAGCATATTGGCGATCCTCGTCATCATGCTAACGATCGTGCTCGCCCACGGAGAATCCCGTGAATAGACGCCTTGGAATAAGGTGGGGCGCCTTCATCGGATTCGGCGTCGGAGTATTTATCCTGGCTAAGTTACCAGAAGTCCAATCGTACGGCCTCATTCATTACATGTCGAAGGTCGAGAACGTTCTTCAGGGTTCAACCCTGATTGGACTCTGTCTTATCTTCGGCATTGTCTTTGGAGCCCTGTTTGACAAGGCTCCCGCGGCACCTAGTAAGGATGACTCGCAGAAGTGCGAATAAAGGGTTTTCCGTAGGAGTGGGCTCGGCTGCGCTATATGCGTGCCGATGCCCCTCCTACGGGCGAACAAAAGCTGATTATAATGATTTGATTTATGAATTACCACTTCACTCTAGTTGTGTCGTGCTATAATTAACTCTGGAAATACTCTAAAACAAAAATAACATGAAAAAAGTCATATATCTTGTATTTATAACAGTTATAATCCTTCCGTTCGCTTTTTTCGAAAAAGGCGTCAACGCTAAAAGTATGTCTATCATTCACCTTGATGACACCCAAAAAGTCATTGTCAAACAAAAAATCCACAGCAAAGACACTGTGCCTATCGGTAAAAGTGGCTACTATTCAACTACCGTAAAAACTATTAAAAAATCGTACCCGAATGGGGATATAGACATAAATCCAGTGTTAAATTACACACCAACTTTGGCAGCTAATGACCCACTTGAGATCCAAGGTTATCTTGGTTTGTTAAACGCCCAAAGTTTTTGGGATAATACACCAGATACAAGCGGAGAAGTAGTCGCGGTCATTGATGGTGGTGTTGCCCTAAATCACGAAGATTTAGTCGGGCGCTGGAAAACTAATCTACTAGAAGAAGGTTCTACGATCCAGGAAGGGTCAGCCCCGAATTGCACCAGCCGTAGTCTGCCACTTGATAAAAGCTGCAATAATATTGACGATGATAGCAATGGCTATATTGATGATTGGCGCGGTTGGGATTTTGCAAACTCAGATAATACCCCCATGGCCGGAACAACCAATCCAAATTCAGAATATGTCAGTCACGGTACAGAAGTAACTGGACTTGTCGGAGTAACAGGAAATAATTCTATCGGTGCTGCCAGCTTGAACTGGCAATCAAAAATATTACCGCTTCAGGTTTTTACTGATGACGGCGATGCGACAACTGTCGAAGTTGCTCAGGCCTTAGCGTATGCTATTAGCCAACACGTCGACGTTATTAACCTAAGCCTTGGCACAACTTCAATCGACCCAACAATCGATTCACTAATTACCCAGGCAAAAAATGACGGAATAATTATCATTGCTGCTGCCGGAAATTGTGGCGGTAGCAGTTACGCATTGAATGGTTGCGATTATGAAGGTAAAATGCTTTACCCCGCGACTAATAATAACGTTATTGCTGTCGGCGCAACTGATTTGAGCGACGTTCAAGCAGATTTTAGTAGTCGAGGCACGACTTTGGATGTTGTAGCACCAGGCGACGGAGCTATTATTTCGAGCAAATATCTATCAACTAATCCTGTCTCCGCCTACTCAAGTCATCTATATGGCACTTCTTTCTCTACCCCGATTGTTAGTGGGCTGGCGGCCAGCCTGAAAGCAACCTGGCCAAATGCAATCTCTAGTGACATACGAGCAATATTGGTTGACAGCGCTAAAAAAACTACCGGTATGGGAAGCAGCCTATCGACTACTAGATACGGATTTGGACGTATTCAACCTGTTCAGGCCCAAACTTTAGCAAATAAATGCAAAAATATTACTCTCCCTTCTGATATAAATTGCGATGGCAATATTAATCTGTTGGATTTATCGCTTCTTGCTAGTCAATGGCAAAAACAATATACTGGACGGACTGATGGAAATACATCAGGCTTTGTTGATTTGCTGGATTTATCATTATTAGCCAGTCAGTGGGGGAAATAAAAAAATGAAACAAAAATTACTAATATTAACAGCTTTTATTACAATCCTGATTTCAGGGATGATTCCAACGGACGTATTTGCAGCCAGTGCTAGTGTTTATATATCCCCCAGCGGCGCAACAGTTACAAAAGGCAATTCCATTACGATTGGCGTTCGAGTTAACAGCGGTTCAAGTCCAATGGACTCTGTCCAGGCTAGTCTGAACTTCAGCAGCTCTAAACTCCAATATCTTAGTTATTCAGGCGGTTCTTTTACTACCTTTACCCACGGCCTCTCCGGAAGTACGTTTAGCTATGTTGGGGCAATATTAGGTGGGTCTACCTCGTCAGATAAACAAATGTTTTCAGTCACATTCAAAGCGATTGCCTCAGGCACGGCATATCTATCACTTAGCGGGGCGTCTGTCGCCTACCAAGGGACGGCACTTAGTATATCTGGTGTCGGTAGTGGTTCGGTTAACATAACAAACCCAACGACGACTACTCCTGTTGATAGTTCTACACCAACAACCTCCAGTACACCATCAACAAGTTCGAGTGCCCCGTCTTCAACCACAACATCATCAACCTCAGCTGAGAAAAAAGACACCACCACCCCCTAAACTAACAGCACAGCCAACTGTCAACAAGGGTCAAAACACCATTACCGTAAAGTTTAAAACTAATGAAAAAAGCAAGATCCAAATCAAATATACACTAGGTAAAACAGTAAAAACGTTGAACGACGGTCTAGCCTCCACCCACACAATAACAATCGGAAAAACGACGCCATTACTTGCCGGTACAATTTATAAAATTACAATCATTGCCACTGACAGCTCTGGCAACAAAGCCACAATCTATAACAAAAATATTCGAACACAAGGTGTTAATTATACTGTAAAAATCACTGATTCAAGCGGCGAACCACTTACAAACTATCCTGTCCAGCTTTTCTCTAATCCAATTGACGCAAAAACAGATGCTAATGGAGTCGCAACGTTTAAAGATGTCACCCCTGGCACACACACATTAGTCTTTACCCTAGACGGCTTAACAATGCGCCAATCAGTCATAATCCCACAACCATCATCCAGCAATAACAATTATAAATTGCAAAATGAAAGTGTTAATAATATCAAATTACCAATTAAGTTTGCCGCCTCTAATATCGATAGTCCCAAAACATTAAGTAATTATGTGGTTCAATTAATACTAATCGCCATGGCATTAGGGGCTGCAGTTATTACTCTAATTAGGGCGAAATGGTTTAAGGATTTGTTCATCAAAACTTGGACAAGAATTATGAATGTCTTCAGATCAAATAACGACAACGAAGCCCCGACAATTTATAATCAATAAAAAGATATAAATAACAAAAAATGTTAACCCTAAATATTTGCAACTTTAACCAGCGCTCTTTCAACAAGTAGCCAAGGATCTGCTCGTGACATTTTAATATCATCGTCTAGCTCTGTAAAAATCGTAATAATTTTAGTTACACCAACTTTGCCGATTCTTTTTGCAATTGGTGTAAGTTTTGACACCACGTATGGATGAATAGCAAAATCCTTAGCGACATTATCTGATTTTGATGCATAAATAATTGCTGCCAATTGAAAAGCTTGTGACGACAATAATGCAATAAGTCTATAAACATCCTCAGTCTGTTCAAGTATTTTCATAATTTGACCTAGGGTTTTTACATCACCTCGCAGTGCGGTCTCAAATAAATTAAAAACGTTTTCAACTGGATTTGGTTCAATTAAGTTTTTTATTACATCGTCCGTAACCTCATCTGTTAATGATAGTTTTTCAATAGCGTAATAAAGTTGCCACTGGTCTACGCCGACCCACCTAACAAGAGTTTGAATACATTTTTTATTCAGTTTTAACTCTTTATTTTCGGCTTCTTTTTCTACCCAATTTTCGGCTTTTTTGACATCGTTATCAGACCATGGCTGGAGCTCAATAACTTTCGCTTTTCCTTTTAATGACTTGTACGTTGATGTTCTTTTATCGGGTTTTGACTCGACTAAAATAAGTTGAATGTCGTCTGATATTTTATCTAACCAGTCTCCAAAAATTGACCAAACTGATTTATTGTCGCTAAGACCCTTTATTATAACTAAGCGTTTATCGGAAAATAAGCTAACCCCCATTAATATATCCGGGAGTCCCGATACTTGTACTTCGCTTCCCTCAACTCTTTCGACATTGCCATCAAACTCACTAATAATAGTACCGAGGGCTCTGTCGATTTCGAATGAATTTTCACCTACCAGTAAAGTAATCATCGTAGCTATTATAGCTTAGATGATTGGCTAATAGCTAATAGAAGATGGAAGATGGCGGAAACTACAAAAAAGTTATTGTTATATTTTATTGGTTAAACTCCAATAGCGTAACATAAACTATAACTTTTGTTCTTTTGGACAAATATGTGTGCCGCGTCCGGCTACTCGTATCTTTATCACTTCAGTCCCACAACGTGGGCAGGATAAACCCTCACGTCTGAATACTCGTGCAAAATCCATATAACTACCCTTTTTTTCTTCGGCATTAACATAATTTCTATTCGTACTGCCACCCTTTTCAATTGATAAATTCATTACAGCCCTAACTTCTTTATATAATCTTTTAAATTCAGCGTCAGAAATTGTTTTGACTAACCTTGCAGGATGAATTTTAGCACCCCATAAAGCTTCGTCGGCATAAATATTACCAACTCCGGCGATAACTGTCTGATCCAAAATAGCTGCCTTAATCGTCGTATTCGCTCGCCGTTTGAATCGACCTGCAAACTCGCCAACCGTAAAATCAGCTTTTAGTGGTTCGGGGCCAACACGCTTCATGAAATCAATATTTGGAACTTCGTCCGTAGGTATCAAACGAACCCAACCGAATTTGCGTTGATCGTTAAAAAACAGATGCGAATCGTCTGAAAAATGGAAAATTACGCGCGTAGATTTATCTGGTAAATCACCAATTAAACTGTCAGTCGGATGACCGCCGGCAAAGCGGACTTCGTCCGCTTTGGCTATTGGAATTTGGCTGTTGGAATTTAGCGATTTGCCATATTCCATATTCCATCTACCATCTACCAAGTTTTTGTTAACAAAAACTAGTTGTCCTGTCATTTTAAGATGGATCACTAATGTGTAGTTGGTTGATAAGTCAATCAAAAGTACCTTAGCTCGACGACGTACTTCTTTGATTTTTGCACCAATCAAAAAATTTCTGACATCAGCTTCGCTATTTGGGAAACTCTTAGGGTTATCTGATTTTACTAAGACAACTATTTTACCTAAAATTAATTTATTTAACCCTCGCTTGACGGTCTCAACTTCTGGTAATTCAGGCATTTTCAACCTCTAATATCTCATCCAGTTCAATTTTGGCCTGACCGACTGAGATGAACCAAACCCCATACATACCTGTATTTTTTGCCGCATCAATGTTCAGATAAGTATCATCAATCAATACGCATTCGCTAGATTTAACCCCTAACCTACTAGCTATCAGTTCAAAAATCATAGCCTCGGGCTTGGCCATACCGACATCACTTGATAAAACCATCTCGTCAAATAATTCCTTTTGTTCGATCTCTGTAAAATAGCTGTCGAAAAATCCACGTCCGACATTACTAAGCATGCCTATTTTATATTTACTAGATTGTTTCAGTTCAATGAGCCAATCAATAACGCTAGCAACTTTGACGCTGCCTCCCCAATAACGTGATTCGATTTGTCCAACCGATATACCGATAAGGTTCGATAATTCATTATTAAATTCTTTTCGCGAAATCAAGCCATATACAGCCTGATGATCTAGGTCATCTATCTGCGATTTATATTTTGGGAAGTCATTTTTAAGTGCTATCCTAGCCGATGTTACCAGCACCCCAAAACAATCAAAAATAATTGCTTTTATCGCCATAAGTCACCAATTTTATCACGAGCGTCAGGAATTTGTACAGTAAATAAATTATTTAGTGAATAATAAGACACACCGAGTGAGCCACGCGTACGTGAACATGAAGTTGCCCATAATTTTTTTACCGATTTGTCGGCTTTTAGAATTTGGAATTCATAAAGCCGACCAGTGGCACAAACCCCCCTTGTATCGTTTCTTTCGTCTGATAATTCATTTGCATTCATCATTTTCGCATTATTTAATGCGTAAACAAACTGTTCATAGGCAGGAATGTTATTATCAAGTGAAATATTGTTGATTTCCTGATTTTCATAACCCCTATAAATAGTCAAAATGCGCTCATTCGGAGTAATTTTTATCTGATAAGATCGAGAATTCTCATCTGCAACAATAGGACCTCTTACGGTCATCCGAACTGCTCTATCAGCATCCGTGCTAAGAAGCGCAGATATACTAGTATTAGTTTGAGAAAGGATACTTCCTACACCTGAAAAGAATAAAATACGAGCAAAATAGACTAAACCAAAAATAGCAGCACCTATGATAATCACTATCAGTGAGACAGATATAATACGGTTTGTCCTATAGCTCGCCATTGTAATTACTATTATAATATCCTTTAACGATTACGTCAATTAAACCGCCTACAGCTCGCTCCAGTTTTTACCGATATTGACGTCGACTTTCAGACGTACGCCTAACTCTGGAACGATATTTTCTAGTGTGTATTGTAGTATTTCGGATACTTTTTCGGCATTTTCGGTTGGACACTCGATTAAAATACTGTCGTGTATTTGCAGGATTTGTTCACCCAAACCCTCAAGTTTTTCGTCAACTTTTATCATGGCTAGTTTCATTAAATCTGCCTCGGTTCCCTGTATTGGCATATTGGCAGCTGCCCGCTCGGCCGCAGCTCGTACCATAAAATTACTACTAAATATATCCGGGGTTGGACGTCGACGCCCAAAATACGTCTCTACATAGCCTTCGGTGCGAGCATGTTCAAGCGTTTTATTAATATACTGCCGTATTGGTTCGCGAAGTTCAAAATACTCATCGATAAATTTCTTGGCTTCGACAAAACTCATACCCGTCGCGGCACTTAGGCCATGTGGGCTCATACCATACAAAATACCAAAATTAATTACCTTGGCATTACGCCTCTGTGATTTAGTAACATCGTCCATCGGGGTAGCATAAACAACACTGGCGGTTTTGGTATGGATATCAACATTACCATTAAAATCGTTAATCATTTCTTTGTCCCCAGCCAGTACCGCCGCCAAACGAAGCTCGAACTGCGAATAGTCAGCGCTAACAAAAACCTTGTCACCATCGGTTATAAAAGCTTTGCGAATCTGTCTGCCGAGTGACGTCCTGATTGGAATATTTTGCAAATTTGGACTGGTGCTACTGAGTCGTCCGGTACTTGCAACATCTTGATTGAATGTCGTATGAATTCTGGCATCTTTATCTACTAATTTTGGCAGAGCATCGACATAGGTATTTTTGAGCTTAGCTAGTTCGCGAGTAGTCTCGATTAATTCGATAATCGGGTGCTGACCATGCAATTTGTTCAGTTCTTTTTGACCTGTACTATAGCCTGTTTTCCCCTTTTTGATATCCTTGGTTGACAGTTTTAGTTTGGTAAACAAGACTTCTGATAACTGAGCTGGGCTGCCTATGTTAAATTCATACCCCACCATTGCAAACATTTCTTGCTCTAATTTATAGTAATCGTCACCAAGTTTTTTGCCCATTTCTTTTAAAAGTTCAACGTCAATTTTTATCCCTCTATACTCCATCAAAAACAATATATGCGTTAATGGAAAATCAAACTCATGGGCAATTCGAGCAATTTTTGGTTCGTCTGTGAACGATTTCAACTGCTGACCGTATAAATGCCATATTGCAGGGATTGAAGCAATTGGCGTTTCGTCAATTTCCATTCCACAAAGCCCAGATAATGATCTATCGCGCTGCAGCGAATTTATCAAAAAAGCCGCTTGATGAATATCGTGTAGTTCGCCAAATTTTACAAAAACATCCTGGGCAGCCAGTTGATGATAGAGTTTTTTACTGTCATAGCTAATCACGGTTGCAAGTTCAAATACTCGCCAAACACTTCTGTCAATCTCACTGATTTTCTTATGGCATACCATTTTTTCGTTCTGCGATAGCCAAACAGTATCGTCATCAACATAAAGGACTACTGGACTATCGATATTAATTATATCGGGCCAAGCTATTTCTTTTAATTTTACGAGCTCGGTATTCTCTTTATTTTTGGCCTTATCAATTCCATGCGATTGCATGTGTTTTGGTAAACGCCTAACAAGTGATGAAAATTCAAGTCGTCTTAATATCTCTGCAACCTTGTCGAGATCCGTATCGTTAACATCCGCCACATCCCAATCTAATTTGACAGGTACCTCTGACCAAATTCGCCCGACTTCTTTACTCATATATGCCAAATCCTTGCCATCAATCAGTTTTTTGGCAATTGTTGGTTTTATTTCATCTATATGTTCGTAAATATTATCAAGAGTGTCATATTGTTGTAGTAGTTGCGTCCCAGTTTTTTCGCCAATCCCCGGCACACCTGGCAAATTGTCTGATGAATCACCTTTTAATGATTTTAAATCCAAGAATTGATCAACTTTAATGCCATATTTTTTCTCAAAATAATCAACGTGAAACTCCTCAATATTTGAAAGCCCATTTTTTAGTGCGTAAACTTTTACAAGCGGCCCAATCAACTGAAGCGCGTCTAAATCACTAGTGAGTAAACATGTTTCAATTCCTTTTTCGGCAGCTTCCTTGGAAAATGCCCCCAAAATATCATCGGCTTCATAATCGTCCAGTTCATAAAGCGGCCATCCAAACGCCTCTAACAGTTCATGCAAAATTGGTATTTGAGCATAAAAATCATCTGGTGCTTTTTTACGTCCCGCTTTGTACCCGGGATAAATTTGGCGACGTTTACGAATATTAGTCCCTTTTTTATCCCACGCAACTGCAACGTAATCCGGTTCTAGTTTTTTAATTAGTTCAATCGCAAGTGACACAAATCCATAAACTCCCCCAGTTGGCGTTCCGTCAGCCATAGCCAGTCCTGGCATAGCATAATACCCACGATAAAATACAGACTTACCATCGATAACAGCTAAACGTTTTGTCATATTACTAGTATACCGTAGGTTGGTAGTTGGTAGGTAGTTTCGCCGTACGGCGAATGGCAGGTGATGACTAGTCTGTTACAATAATCAATATGACAAATAACAAAAAAATTGTAGCTTTTGTTGGGCTGGCTGGAACCGGTAAAACCACAGCTGTTGATTATCTAACGAAAAAAGGCTACCCAAAAGTATATGGCGGCGGTATATTTTATGAAGAAATGAAAAAAGCTGGCATACAGCCGACACAGGAAAACGAAAATGAATTCAGATTCAAAATACACAGTGAAAAGGGCAATGATTATATTTCAAGCAAATTTATTTCACAAATTCATGATCTTTTAGATGCTGGGCAACACCATATTGTTACAGACAGTAATTACTCGTGGAACGAGTATAAGGCAATAAAACACGAATTTCCTGGCGAATTATATGTTATCGCCCTACTTACCCCAAGACATATTCGCCATCACCGATTACTGACACGGATTGAACATCCCCTAGCGGAATCTGAGTCAAATGAACGCGATTGGCGTGAAATTGAAGATTTGCAAGCAGGTGGAACGATTGCAATCGCCGACCACTACATTATGAATGACGGGAGTTTGGATAATTTATACAATCAAATAGACCAAATTTTAAACGATATTGAATTTTATAACTAGTATATCCAGATTATCTTAACAGTTGACGTTCGGCGGGGCAAACCAGACAGCAGAAACCGTGATAAATCAACAGTTCAAATTAACTAACCTAGATATTCGTGCAGTTTCTTGGCGTCTTTATGCTTGCGTAGTTTTGCCAGGGCCTTCGCCTCGATTTGGCGAATACGCTCACGAGTAACGGCAAATTCCCTGCCGACTTCCTCTAATGTGTGGCTTTTGCCATTTTCCAAACCAAAACGCATTTTAACAATTTTTTGTTCGCGATCAGACAGTGTCGACAAAACGGATTGAACTTGTTCTTTTAAAAGCTGTGAGGTTGCCGACTCTTCCGGAGTCACACCGTCACCATCTTCGATAAAATCACCTAGTACTAAATCTTCGTCTTCGCCATCACGTCCGACACCAGCATCAAGCGATGTAATGTCTTGTTTGATTTTTATTACGTACTCAACTTTGGCTGGTTCCATTTCAAGCTCTGCCCCAAGTTCTTCGATTGTCGGTTCACGATTTAATTCCTGCGTCATTCGGCGCTGGGTTCTAAGCAATTTATTAATCGTTTCAACCATATGCACTGGAATACGAATCGTCCGAGCCTGATCGGCAATCGCACGAGTAATAGCCTGACGAATCCACCAAGTTGCATATGTTGAAAATTTGAAACCTTTGTCAGGGTCGAATTTCTCGACAGCTCGCAAAAGACCAGTATTGCCTTCTTGGATTAAATCCAAAAAATCTAGGCCACGCCCACTATAACGTTTAGCTATCGAGACAACTAATCGCATATTAGCCTCTGCCATTTTGTCCTTGGCTCTCTTTTCCCCAGCAACAACCCGTTTGGCTAGCGCCAATTCTTCGGCTGAGTTTAAAAGTGGGATTTTACCGATTTCGCGCAAATACAATCGGACACTATCATCACTAGCATCATCAAAATATTGACCCTTATTGAGGGTGGCTTCATCGTCCTCTTCTTCCTCTTCTTCCTTTAAATCGTCTGCTGCAGGTTCGTCGATATCACTAAGAGCAAATCCGTTAGTATCAACGAGTCCGGATGCCAAGGTAATTTCTTCAACGTCATCCTTATTTTTTCTTTTGGCCACTTCTAATCTCCTTAATAAGTTTATTTAGCTTAGCGCGAATGTCATCTGCTTTGGTTTCATCACCCAAAGTTTCTGCATCACGCAGCTTCTCTATTAATAAATCTTTTTGTTTTTTCTTGTGCTCGGTGGCAACTTGGCGGAGCAATCGTGCCGTTTCAAAGTAACGATCTTGGTCGTTCCAATCGGCATATCGAGCGTCGGCCTTTAATAGTAATATTTTTACATAGGTATCATAATTTTGCAACTCGTTAGGGGTATCCTTAACAGATTTACCTCCATTTTTTGATAAGTACTTCACTACGGCTTGTCTTTCCTCGCCCGAAAAAGTTGCTATATCGACAGAACGTAATAAATCATGGGTTGCCCCGTCAATTAATGCAACGGCAAGTAAATTATCTTGGTAATAAGCGGGGTCTTTTACAGATTCTGAGCGCGAGGCAGATTCTTTATAAATTATTTGAGCTTGTGCCCCCCCACTTTTTAGTTTTTCATTTATTGAATCGACGGATGAATCACTAAGTTTAGCAATTTTTGCAATATAATGCTCTCTTTCAACTGAGTCTTGTAAGACACGAACCATATCCAGTGCAGCCGTGGTAAAACGACGTTTCCCAATCGCTGTTTTTAGATCCTCACGTAATGAATATTGTTTTAGCACCCAATCAACAGCCGATTCGGCACTATCAATTGCATTTTTCCACAAATTCGTATCTTTTTTTATTAATTCATCTGGGTCTTTGGCTCCTTCTGGCATTGATATAATTGACAAATCAATTCCGACACTCTGAGCAATTGGGATGGCTCGTTCAGTTGCAGCTAGTCCTGCCTTGTCCCCGTCAAACGCCAAACGAACATGGTTACTAAGTCGCACCAAAGCCCGCAGATGGTTCTCTGTCATGGCGGTTCCAGCTGTAGCCACAACCTGCGATATATTTACCTGATGACTACTTATTACATCCAGATTACCCTCAACAATAACTGCGTAGTCTCTTGACCTAATCGATTCTTTTGCCTGTGACAGCCCAAACACATGACGACCCTTGTCGTATATTAAGGTTTGTGGTGTATTTAAATATTTTGGGGCCTTAGGATCATCAACAATAATTCGACCCGTAAAACCAATTACTTGGCCAGTTCCATCCATGAGTGGTATTATCATACGACCCCTGAATAAATCTGTGTTAAACCGATTTACAAGACCGGCCTGGGACAATTCTTTTTTAGTAAAACCTTTCTTGATTAAAAACTGCGTTAGGGCATCACCACTTGTTGGTGCGTATCCGATTTTAAAATCTTGAACAATTTTTTTATTTAATCCTCTTTTACCAAACACATATTGTACGGCATGTGGATTTTTTATCAAACTTTGCTGATAATAGTTGGCGGCTAATTCATTTGCGAAAAACAGTCGTTTTTTCCTCTTAGCAATTTCTTGACTACCTTTTGAGTCGTACATCGACAAATCAACTCCGGCCTTACGCGCCAAATGCTCGAGACTAGCACGAAAATCCATACCTTCAACTTCCATCACAAACGTGAACACATCGCCCCCTTTGCTTGAAGAAAAATCATGCCAAATATGTTTATCCGGGCTTACATAAAAGCTTGGCGTTTTTTCACTAGTAAATGGGCTTAGACCCCTAAAGTTTCGACCAGCACGCTTAAGCTGGACGTATTCACCAATGACGTCCTCAATATTCAGACGAGCTCGCACTTCCTCTTTAGCATCCTGCATATCTTTAATAATTATACCCCTGTTAAGACATAACTCAAAACGGATATAAAAAATCGCAAAAGAATCCATCTTTTTTACACGTTAAATGGACAGGTTTTTTTGAATAGATTTTGATAATATAGCCGTTTATGCTTAAATTAACTGTAGTATGAATCCCAACGACAATCAACAGCCACTGCCTTCGGATTATCTTAATCAGATTACTCCGAAATCAACAAAAAGGATAAATATTTTAGGCCAAAAGCCAATTCTTATTGGGGCAATAATAGTTGGCATACTTTTTATTATAGTTGTTATAGGGATGATTTCGGGTGCTGCTTCTAATAATAAGGGGACTACAGAAAGACTGGCGGCTCGTTTGATCTCTACGAAAAGTACGGTCGATTCAGCAAAAGCAAACATAAAAAGTACTAAACTACGAGCCTTGAACAGCTCTTTGGGAGTTTATCTGACTAATACTATTCGCGACATAACGCCAATTCTCGCAAAGCAAAACATAAAAATTGAAAAAATTGACAAAAAAATAACATTAGCAGAATCGAATACCAATTTGATTGCCACATTAGAAGACGCTAGATTGAACGCAATATATGACCGTATTTACGCTGGTGAAATGGCACATAAATTAGATAGTATTTTGATACTTATGAACCAAATTTATAACGGTACCAAAAACCAAACATCAAAAGATTTTCTAAAAAATGCATACAGCTCGCTCGAACCAACCCAAAAAGAATTTGCAGACTTTAACGCGGCTAATGGTTAACTAAATTATAACTTAGTATAATAAAACTTTTTAATTCATCGTCAGACACCTGACCCGTACAAATAATCGTATTCCAATGTTTTTTATTTAAATAATAACCTGGCAAGACTGTTTCATACTCTTCACGAAGTTTTTCTGCCAAGGTTGGGTCGCATTTTAGGCTAATCCTAAGAGGATTACTGTTTTCTGCAATTAATGCAAACATCTTCCCATTGCCTTTATCGTCGTGCCCAACCCGCCTGCCTGCCCGTCCTGTCGGATAAACAGGCGGGTCTGTCTGGCAAGACGGGCAAGTTTTGTAAACTGCCGTCCCCTCTCCGAACGGAAAATCTAGCCAAGTATTTGGAAAACTTAGCAGAAAATCATGTATTTCTTTGACTGTCATAGATCTATTCTACAGACTACTATATGGTGGCCGCAACTGGTCAACCGTTGATTGCCAATTTAACCTATCTAAAATACTGGATTGCTGCACACTATTTGCAGGTTTTGTAATCTTATCACTGTCACTTGTCCCAACAACACCAAATTTATAATTAATCGATAACTTTGTAAGTTTTTGTTGCTTGGCTATATTTAGACAATTATCTTTATAATCCAAACATTTATCCCCCAAAGCCAGCCATTTTTCTAATAATGTCGAGTCTGTATCTGCAGTTTTCATAAAAACATTTATCCCCGCAGATCGAACAACTTCTGGTGTATCTTGTTGGTCAAACATGAAATTGCCCAAAGAATATACAATTAAATGTCCCTTGTAACTTTCGGTAGTTTGAATCCAATGAGGATGATCCCCTAAAACCATATCAGCCCCACCGTCAATTATTCTTCTATAAAAGCTGGTTTTTAATTCATCAGGCGATGATTGATATTCAGTCCCCATATGAGGCATGGCAATCACTGGCATATATTGACTATATTTTTTCATGATTGCGACTGATTCATCGGGCGGGATTCGAAAAACCCCGTGAAACCCGCACATTACAACTGGTAACTTACCTTTTTTTGTAGAATTATCGTTATTTATTACAGATGCCGGCAAGCTAATAACTTCACAAACATCATCAATTACCGTCGGATCATAATTACCAAAATACTGTATACCATTTTTTTCAAGTTGTTGTTGCGTTTCTTTAAAACCAGCCGCCCCTTGATTGTCAGTATGGTTATTAGCTAGCGTAAATACAGTAAACCATTGAGCAGCCTCAGGCAAATAATTTGGCG
>CAZHFQ010000006.1:0-34148 GCA_964531915.1 uncultured Saccharimonas sp. (SeqCode)
TAGCACGAAAAATATCTATTCGTAGGTCGGCTGGGTTAATTTTTATATCGGTTTCTTCGGCTTCTGGCATTACGGCAACTGTTACTGTACTGGTGTGAATGCGCCCTTGTGATTCAGTGGTTGGAATTCGCTGGACTCGATGGACTCCAGATTCAAACTTTAATTTAGCATATGGAGAATTGCCCTGAACACTAAAAATAATTTCCTTGTATCCGCCTGTATCATTGACACTTTCACTAATCAGTTCAGTTTTAAGTTTATGTGATTCGCAATAGCGCAAATACATACGATAAAGTTCGGCTGCAAACAAACTCGCCTCATTACCTCCAGCTCCAGCCCGTATTTCGATAATGACGTTTTTCCCATCATTTTTGTCTTTTGGGGAAAGAATTTCAGACAATTGGTTTTCTATTTTTTGCAAATCAATCTGTATTTTATCAATTTCTTGTTTGGCAATTTCAGCAAGTTCATCATTTCCACTAACTAATTCTCTAGCCTCATTTAATTGGTTTTCAAATTTTTTTCTTAGGTTTACTTTTTCAATAATGCTATCTAATTCTGCTAGTCTTTTGTTTTTTTTAGTATATTCGGGGTCAGCATAAGCAGATGGGGAAGACAAAAATGAATTCAACTCGTTTTTTTCGAGTAATAATTCTGATATGTTGATTGATATTTTAGTCATAATTTAAATCTTAAGTTTATTGTAACAAAAAAAGAGACTATCTCAACGATAACCTCTTAAAAAACAATGACTATTGTTCGGCTTTTTTAACTTTTTTAGCATTAGCCTTTTTGGCTTTGCTGGCAAGAGCAGCTTTTCTTGCCTCGGCAGCGGCAAACTTTGCCTTATAACGATCAACTCGTCCTTCGGTGTCAATTATTTTTTCTTCGCCCGTAAAGAATGGATGAGAGGCTGATGAGATATGCACTTTTACTAGTGGATAATCGTTTCCATCCTCCCATTTTATAGTTTCTTTGGTCTGTGCGGTAGACTGAGTTAAAAACCGGAAACCAGCCACGTCATCGCTAAATACGACGGGACGATAATCGGTTGGGTGTAAATTAGTTTTCATAACCTGACAATTGTATCTGTTTTTAGTGTAAATGTCAAAGGGGTTGTCTCTTGAAAATAATTTATTAAAGAGGTACAATAGATGAGTAAATAAATTAATGAAACAACCCCTCACCGTGTTGTTTCGAGTCCTTATGATAAATCGATACAAGCATCTGGTTAATTACTACGAATAGCAACATTGATCAAATTCAGTGAGGGGTGAAGGAAAAGGAGTTCAAACGAAATGACATCTAATGTCGACATCAAAGCCCTGTTCGAAGCGGGCGTACATTTTGGTCACAAGACCAGCCATTGGAATCCAAAAATGGCACCATATATCCACAGTAAGCGTCAAGAAATCCATATTATTGACCTTGTAAAAACAGTTGAAGGATTAGAATCAGCTTTGCCATTTCTATCACGAGTTGTTGCAAACGGAAAACAAATTTTATTTGTCGGGACTAAAAAACACACCAAGGATTTAATTCGTGAGGCAGCTATTTCAACCAATCAGCCGTTTGTGACCGAAAGGTGGCTTGGGGGAACCTTGACTAACGTTTCGACAATTTCTCAGCAAATCAAGAAACTAAAAGACCTTGAAAAGAGGATGACCTCAGGCGATCTTGAAAAGCGTTATTCCAAACTTGAAGTTCAAAGGTTCCAAGAGGAGATTGATGATTTGAATGTTAAGTACGGAGGCATCAAAGATCTAAACGGTAAACCCGGAGTTGTTCTTGTTATCGACGTTATTGGTGATGCCAATGCTATTAAAGAAGCAAAAACACTTGGGATTCCTGTCGTGGCTGTTGCTGACACAAACGCTGACCCGACTCAAATTGATTACCTTATTCCAGGTAACGATGATGCGATAAGAGGTATCCAGTTAATACTTGATTATATTAAATCAGCCATATCTAGCGGTAAAAATTCTGCAAAGATTGTTGAAAAAGTTGCCTCTGATAAACCTGTCAAAGTTAAGGAAGAAAAGGAGAAATAGAAATGGTCGTATCAATTGATGATATCAAGAAATTAAAAGAACTTTCGGGAATTGGGTTAACCGACGCAAAAGCAGCCTTGGTTGAGTCAAAGGGTGATTTCGATAAAGCACTTGAAGCTCTTCGTAAAAAAGGCGTAACAAAAGCCGAGAAGAAGGGCGATCGAGAAGCCAGACAGGGTTTAATTGACGGCTATATCCACAATGGACGTATTGGGGTTATTGTTGAAGTAAATTGTGAGACAGATTTTGTTGCTCGAACAGATAATTTTAAATCATTCGTACATGAAATTGCCCTTCAGATAGCATCAATGGCACCAATTTATGTAAGTGAAGCTGATATACCGGCCAGTGAACTTAAACGCGTTACAGCAGAGGCCAAGGAACGTGTTAAAGCCGATGGGAAACCAGCAGAAATTGCCAAGAAAATCGTTGATGGACAAGTCAAAAAGTATTTTGCAGATAAAGTGCTTTTAGACCAAGTTTATATCAAGAATGAAAAGCAAACCATTGCGGATTTTGTCAAAGAAAACATCTCAAAAACCGGCGAAAATTTAATCATTCGCCAATTTAAACGAATTGAACTAGGCGTTAGCGAATAGTCAAAAGTCGTTTATCTAAATAACTACGTAGGGATTACGTAGTTATTTTGTTACAATATATACATAATGTTTGACACTAAACTATACGAAGAAAAATTCAACCAAGTAATAATTCATTTTGAGGAAGAACTAAAAAAAGTTCGAACTGGTCGTGCGCATCCTGGGCAACTAGACGGTATTAATGCCGAGGTGTATGGGGTGCTCTTGCCACTTAATCAAGTTGCAAATATTGCTGCACCAGAGGCTCAAATGCTTCAGGTTACACCATTTGATCCTAGTAATATTTCGGCTATTACGGCAGCCATAAGGGCTGATCAAAGTCAAGGCTTTAACCCAAGCGATGATGGGCACACCATTCGCATTCCAGTCCCAGCATTAACCGAAGAGCGTCGTAAGCTGCTTGTTAAACAGGCTGGTGAAAAAGTAGAAGAGGCAAGAATAACACTTCGTAGTATCCGCCAGGAAGCCTTAAAAGAAGCCAAGCGCAAAAAAGAAGCGAAAGAACTTTCCGAGGATGACGTAAAGCGTATAGATAAGGATATTGAAAAAAATATGTCTACGACTAACAATAAAATCGATGAAATATTCCTGCTCAAAGAAAGAGATATTCTAAAGGTATAATGACAAAATTAGTAATACCAAAACACGTCGGCTATATTATGGATGGGAATCGGCGTTGGGCGAAGAAATATGGTGTACCAACGTACGAGGGTCATTTGGCTGGGTACAATGCAATTCAGGAGGTTGCTATTGCGACATTTAATAGCGGTGTTGAGTTTGTGTCGATTTATAGTTTTAGTACTGAAAATTGGAAACGTAGTAAGGACGAGGTCAAAAAGCTAATGGGATTGGCTTTGAAATTATTCACATCTGATCTTCCGCTTTTTGACAAAAATAATATAAAATTAAAAGTTTTAGGTTCAATGGAGAATGTGAATAAGCGTATCGTAAGGGCAATAAAAAACGCAGAAGTCAGGACGTCAAAAAACTCTGCTGGCACCCTTGCGATATGTTTTAATTACGGTGGACAACTAGAAATTGTTGATGCCGTTAAAAAGACCATGGAGTCTGGTGCGTCTATCGATGATATGTCTGTTGGTTTGATTGAACAAAATTTATATACTCCAGAAATTCCACCAATGGATTTAATTGTCCGAACAGGTGGTCAGCATCGTTTGTCAAATTTTATGCTTTGGCGATCTGCTTATAGTGAGATAATGTTTATGGATAAACTTTGGCCTGATATGAAAAAAACTGACGCCAAAGAGGCTATAAAAGAGTTTAATAAGCGCGTTAGGCGTTTTGGTGAATAAATGAGTATTTTTTTAGGGATATTAATTGGGATTGTTATTTTAATTCTATTGGTTGTTGCTCACGAGCTAGGCCACGCAATAGCCGCTATGCGAAACGGGGTGATTGTTGAAGAATTTGGAATAGGGTTTCCTCCAAGAGCATGGCAAAAAAAATTGAAAAATGGTGTTTTGTTTACTCTTAATTGGTTGCCTTTGGGGGGGTTTGTTAAATTACAGGGCGAGAATGATTCAGCCAGTAAAAAAGGAGATTATGGTGCCACATCAGTCCTAAAAAAGACAAAAATTCTTCTAGCTGGAGTTATGACTAATTGGCTTATCGCAGCAATTTTACTAACAATTCTTGCGGTTTTTGGTTTACCAAAGATTTTACCAAATCAAATATCAATTCCAAATGATACTACGATTGTGGGTCAACCTGTTGAAATTGCAAGTCTGACAAAAAATTATCCAGCTGCCACAGCAGGTTTACGCGAAGGCGACAAAATAGTCAGATTTGCGAATCAAGAAGTGCCAACAATAGGCAGCTTGTTGGAGGTAATAAAACAAAACAAAGGTAAAGAAGTAGCAGTTATTTATAATAGGGACGGCGTCGAGCAAACGGCCAGCGTAAAACTGAAAGACAATAACCCTAAGGGAATTTTTGGTGCAGGCTTAGGTCAGCGTGAATTGATTAAGGCGACCTGGTCATCTCCGATCGTTGGTATTGCCACCACGGCACAGTTTACTTGGGTAACCCTCCAGGGCATAGGTGATTTATTCAGCAACTTGATAAACGGGTTATTTCTTCAACTCAGTCCAGATAGTTCTGTTCGTGAAAATGCTTCAACTAAACTGAAAACCGTGGGTGACAGTGTAGCCGGCCCAATTGGGATTATTGGAACAATATTCCCACAGGCTGGACGCGCTGGTTTAACAGAACTAATATTCTTGACTGCGATAATTTCACTGTCATTGGCGGTTATGAATATACTTCCAATCCCAGCACTCGATGGCGGAAGGTGGTTTATGTTGGTAATATTCAGATTATTAAAAAAGAAACTTACAAAGGAACGAGAAGAGAAAATACAGTTTGTAGGTTTTTCTGTGCTTATGGGATTAATAATATTGGTAACAATCGTCGATGTCACAAAATTATTCTAAACTATCACAAAAGCCGATTGAAGGCTCTGTCGAATCAAGAGACAGAACTAACTGGTGGATGATATTGGTTATCCCAGCATGGGTAGTAATTAGTTTTTTTGGAGCTCAGATAGTTGTTATTGGTTTAAGTTGGGGGTTTAAGCTTTCTGGAGTTTCGCTTATATCTCTTAACCCATCTATTCTTAATACTCTGCTTGCGTCATTGATTTATCTAATTACATTAGCCTTCGTGATACTTTTACCCTTACGAATAAAAAAAATAAAAACTAGCCGTAAAGAAATCGGCCTTACAAGGTTGCCAAGATGGGGCGATATTTTACTAGCACCAGCAGGATTGGTTGCATACCTGATAGTCTCATCACTTTTGATATTATTAGCGACAAAAGTGCTACCGGGTTTTAATATTGACCAAGTCCAAGATACTGGCTTTAGTCAAGTATCGCAACGCTATGAATATGTTTTAGCGTTTGCGACACTTGTTGTCGTTGCTCCGATAGCAGAAGAAATTTTATTTCGAGGATATTTGTTTGGAAAATTAAAAAAGTATGTGCCAGTTTGGGTCGCCGTCATCATAACAAGTGTTTTATTTGGTACAGTTCATGGATCTTGGAATGTTGCAATCGATACTTTTGCTCTTAGTATCATGTTATGTTTACTTCGTGAATTCACTGGTAGTATATGGTCATCGATTCTGTTACATATGATAAAAAACGGCATTGCATTTTATATACTATTTATTTATCCGACATTATTGACTACACTGGTTAAGTAATATGAGAGTATCAAATTTATTTACAAAGACAAGTAAGAACGTTCCAGCCGGGGAAGTTGCTAAAAATGCGCAGCTTCTAATTCAGGCCGGGTTTATTAGTAAAGTAATGTCTGGAGTCTATGCCTATACCCCATTAGGTCTACGAGTGTTAGAAAAAATTAAACAAATAGTCAGAGAAGAAATGGATTCTGTCGGTGGCCAGGAATTGATTATGAGTAGTCTTCAGAAAAAAGAGACTTGGGACGTGACCGGCCGATGGGACGATGAGAAGGTTGATATGTGGTTTAAATCAAAACTCAAAGATGGTACAGAGGTTGGTTTTGCCTGGTCGCACGAAGAAGCAATAATTGAAATGATCAAACAGTATCTAAAAAGCTACAAAGATTTGCCAATTAATGTCTATCAATTCCAAACAAAAGTGCGTAACGAGCTTCGTTCAAAGAGTGGGATAATGCGTGGTCGTGAATTTGTGATGAAAGACATGTATTCATGCAGCCTTGATGCAGATCGGCACGATAAGTTCTATAGTGATGCCATAGAGTCGTATAATCGTGTTTTTAATCGTTTAGGTATCGGTGGTGATACATATATGACATTTGCTAGTGGAGGCGCTTTTACGCAGTTTAGCCACGAATTTCAGACCGTCTGCGATACTGGTGAAGATGTGATTTATTTGCATCGAGAGAAAAACATTGCAATTAACGAAGAGGTTATGGACGATGAAAATCTTGCCAAGCTGGATATCAAAAAAGAAGAGCTTGAAAGAGTAAAAACGGCTGAGGTTGGTAATATCTTTAATTTTGGTACAAAAAAGAGTGAAGACACCGATTTTTCATATACAAATAAAGAAGGTAAAAAACAATTCGTATATTTTGGTTCTTATGGGATTGGGATTACTCGAGTAATGGGAGTGATAGTTGAAAAATTTAGTGACGAAAAAGGAATTGTGTGGCCGGAAAGTATTGCTCCATTTAAGGTCTATTTAGTAAGTATTGGCGGAGATGCTGCTGTTAAGCATGCAGATAATTTATATAATGAGCTAAACGCCAAAGGAGTGGAGGTTTTATATGACGATCGAGACGCGCATCCTGGACAAAAATTTGCCGACAGTGAACTATTAGGGATACCATATCGCATCACCGTAAGCAATCGGACACTCGAAAATAATGTCTATGAGTATGTTGAACGAAAAAATGGGCAAAAAATCCTGTTGACACATGACGAACTGCTTGATAAACTAGGCTGATTGTACAACGTTTTTTATCGTATACGCTACATATAGTGTATACTATAGTATACAAAACGCTATTTATGATAAAATAAGGAATAATATGAAAAAGAATTATATGATCACCAAGGAAGGCAAAAAAGAACTCGAAGCAGAGCTTAAGGGCTTAAAGAGTCGTCGAAAAGGTGTTGCAAAAAAAATTGCCGATGCACGCGATTTTGGTGATTTGAGTGAAAATGCTGAATATGATGTCGCACGTGAAGAGCAGGGCCTAATAGAGACACGGATTACCGAAATCGAAGACATTCTACTAAACGCAGAAATTATCAAGAATGGTCATAGGTCAAAAATTGCCTTAGGGAACAAAGTTGAGCTAAAAAACGGTAGGAAAAGCGTTACATATACTGTAGTAGGTCCAGTCGAAGCTGACCCATTAGAGGGTAGGATAAGCAATGAGTCACCAATAGGCTCGGCTATTTTCGGTAAAAAAGTTGGCGATAAGGCAACTATCGAGACATCAAAGGGCAAAGTTTCTTACGAGATTGTAAATATTAGTTAATATTAGTTCAATATTTTTCAAATTAAAACAAGAAATATAAGATTGAATTATGCTATAATGTGCCAATATGGCGACACTAAAAGATTTCCGAGATGAACGGTTGCGAAAACTTGAGGAATTAAAAGCAAAAGGGATTAATCCATATCCCCCCAAATCACACCGTACACACAATACATCAGACGTAATAGCCCAATTTGAAAGTCTTGAGGGGCGAGTAGTTACTGTTGCGGGGCGAATTGTTGGTATTCGAAAATTTGGCAAATTAGCCTTTATTGTTGTAAGGGATTACAGCGGCCAGATTCAATTATTTTTGCAATCAGACATAATTTCTGAGTTTGATAAAAGCAAGAATCAAATTAGTATAGCTGAACTTCCCTTATTAGACAGTGGGGATTTTGTAGAAGCTACCGGAAAAGTTATAAAAAGCAAAACCGGTGAAATATCCGTAGAGGTCACCAGTTTGGTTTTACTTACAAAATCACTTCGTCCAATGCCTAGTGTAATTGATGGTTTTACTAATAAAGAAGAAAGACTACGTCGTCGCTATATTGATCTTAATATGAATCAAAGCGTACGCGATCGATTTGTTAGACGAAGTAAATTTTGGCAGGCTACTAGGGACTTTTTAAATCAAAATGGCTTTTTAGAAATTAACACTCCAGTTCTTGAACACACAACTGGGGGGGCGGATGCTAACCCATTTGTGACCCATATGGATGCTCTTGATCAAGACTTTTATTTAAGAATAAGCCACGAACTACCTTTAAAGAGGCTAATTGGTGGTGGATACGAAAAAGTGTATGATATTGGGTCTCGTTTTCGAAATGAAAACTATAGCGACGAACACCTTCCAGAACATGTTGCAATGGAGTGGTATTGGGCTTACGCCGATTGGCAAGACGGTATGAAGTTTATTGAAGACATGTTCAGATATGTTCTCGATCAGACATTTGGAACATTGAAATTCCATTTGAATGGGAAAGATGTAAACGTAGGTGCAAATTGGGAACGATGGGACTATGCCACCGTTATTAAGGATCATTATGGAATTGATGTATATGACAGTTCAATCGAAGATATTAAAAAAGCTTTGTTGGATAATAAACTTGAAGTCCAAAAAACAGAGAGTAGGGCTAGAAGTATTGATAAGCTATGGAAAAATATTCGAAAAGATGTTGTCGGACCAGTCTGGTTGATTAACACCCCAAAATTTATTAGCCCACTAGCCAAATCTAATCCTGACGATGATAGATCAGCCCAGCGATTTCAGCCGATTATTGCAGGTTCAGAACTTGGTAATGGTTTTTCAGAATTAAATGATCCAATTGATCAATTAAGTCGATTTGTCGAGCAACAGAATATGCGTGAGGCGGGGGATGATGAGGCGATGATGCTTGATATTGATTTTGTCGAAATGCTTGAATACGGCATGCCTCCCGCATGTGGTTGGGGCAATAGCGAGCGGGTTTTCTGGCTTTTTGAGGGCGTAACAGCTCGTGAGGGTGTACCCTTCCCCCAACTACGTGCAGAAATTGAAAATACAACAAAAGATATTTATCCTGATTTAAGTCTTGGCTAAATACTAATATATTAAGAATAAATATTATTAATTCTCACCCTTTATGATGTTATTATAGAACGATGATTGAAGTAAGAGGTGTGACTAAGATATATGGTAGGAATGACAATGAATTCAAAGCATTGTCTGATGTAAGTTTTACAATACCGAACGGATCGAGCGTTGCAATACTTGGGAAATCAGGCAGTGGTAAATCTACCTTGATGCATGTTATGAGTGGTTTGGACAGACCGGAATCAGGCGAAGTTTTAATTAACGGAAAAAATATTTTGAAAATCAAACAAAAACTAGTTGATAAATTTCGTTCGAAGACAATGAGTTTTATTTTTCAAAGTTTTTTCGTCCAAGCAAACGAAAGTTGTTATAACAACGTTAGTCTGCCACTTGAAATTGCGGATGTGTCGGCATCAATGCGTCGAAAAAAAATTGAGACGGCACTAAAAAGTGTAGATTTACTTGATAAACTTAAATCGCGAGCGAGGGATCTATCAGGCGGGCAAAAACAACGACTGGCAGTCGCCAGAGCAATTGTTAATAATCCACAGATTTTATTTGCAGATGAACCAACCGGAAATCTTGACAGTGTTACGGGCGGTATTGTCGAAAACCTACTTTTTGATTACAACAAAAAAAATAAAGTAACATTAATAATTGTGACCCATGACCCCGAACTATCCGAGAGATGTGATATTCAAATCCATATCAAAGACGGAGAAATTGACTCCATAAAAGGTATAAAGAAATGAATCTCGTTAGAACCTCAAAAGTAACTAGTTATCTAGGTGGAGTGATTAATGATAATTTAGTTGTGCGAACAATCAAGATGTTAGGAGGATACTAACGGGATGAAGATTCGAAGCATTGTTATTCGAGCTGGACGGAGTCTAAAACAAGCTAAAGCTAGAACGTTACTAACAAGTTTAGCTATTGCAGTTGGTGCATTTACTATTACATTATCTTTGGCTGCTGGCGATGGGGGGAGAGCATATACAGACCAGATTGTAAAATCAAATACTGACGCCAGAGAACTGAGTGTTACGAAAACACAACCTAAAAATGAACAAGGTCCCCAAAAATATTCCCCTAGTGCAATAAATACTGGCTTTACTAACCCCCTTGGTACGGTGACGGACACATTAACGCAAAGTGATATCAATCGAATTAGTAGGGTAGCGAGTGTGGTTTTGGTCTCACCTAATTATAGTCCGCAGGTTAAATATATTACTCGAACTGACCAGGCTAAATACGTTACATCCATAAGTACTTTTAGTCCGAGCGTCACATTAACTTATGCCGCTGGTTCTACGAGCGGAGATTTGTTGAATAATGAAATAATTCTAACAGAAGAATATGTTAAAGCTCTCGGGTTTAAGTCAAACAAAGCTGCGATTGGCGAGTCTGTGCAAATTGCTGTTGAAAAATTATCTGTCCCAGTTTTTGCATCGAAACCAAAAATTTTTACGTACAGAATCAAAGCAGTCAGTAGTAAGTCGGGTCTTGCATTCCGATCTCAGAGTTCACCCTTAATTTCAAGCAGTTCAGCTAAGATCTTGTATGACTACATAAACGTAGGTACACGGACGTACAATAATTTCTTAAGTGCATCCGTACGAGTTGACAAAGCAAGTAACGCACAGGCGGTGAAAGACAAACTAACAGGTATGGGTTATACGGCTCAGACTTCGGAAGATATTCTTGGTGTTGTGAATACATTTATTAATGTTTTGCAGGGTATTTTATTGGGGTTTGGGGCACTAGCAATTTTAACCTCAATTTTTGGGATAATAAACACCCAATACATCAGTGTGCTAGAGCGTACGCAACAGATTGGGCTTATGAAGGCGCTGGGCATGAGGCGTAGAGATGTTGGTAGGTTATTTAAATTAGAAGCAGCATGGATTGGATTTTTTGGGGGTGTTATAGGAGGTGTGTTGGCATTTGTGGCCGGTACCATCGCAAACCCATATATTAGCGAAGCACTTAATATTGGTGATATTAGTTTACTAATATTTAACCCAACAAGCATAATTC
Organism: uncultured Saccharimonas sp. (SeqCode); assembly: GCA_964531915.1. GTDB lineage: Bacteria > Patescibacteriota > Saccharimonadia > Saccharimonadales > Saccharimonadaceae > UBA1547. Next base: position 11,273 of record CAZHFQ010000006.1, read on the forward strand.
TTGTAGTCCTGGGTTTAATTTTGGTCTCAGTGGTCTCGGGTATATTACCCTCACGCAAGGCAGCTAAGTTGAATCCAATTGATGCCCTCAGAACTGAATAATCTGATTAGTTATAACGGATAAAAATCTGTTACAATAACTACATGTTAGATATCCGTTTTATTAGAGATAATGTGGACTTTGTACAAACCAGTACAAAAAATAAAGGCTATGATGTTGATATCAAAATGTTATTAGAATTAGATACGAAACGTCGTGATATACAAAACCAAGCTGATGAATTGCGCAAAAAACGCAACAACATAGCTTCGCAAATGAAAAATGGCGAACCCGACCAAAAATTAATTGAGGTGGGTAGGGTCGTAAAAAGCGATTTAGTAAAAATAGAAAACGAATATAAAAAAATAAATGACGATTACTTGAATTTACTCGAGAGTGTGCCTAATATTATTCAAAAAGATGTCCCATTGGGAGGCGAAAAGGATAATGTCGAGATTAAAAAATTTGGAAATCCTAAAAATAAAGCCATTGATCATTTGGATTTTGCCTTAAAACGAGATTGGGTTGATTTTGAAAGAGGCTCAAAAGTTGCTGGCGCAAAGTTTTATTACATAAAAGGGGATTTGGCTCTTTTAGAAAATGCTATCTATCAATTTACGTTAAATTATTTGGTTGAGCACGGATTTACTTTTATGACAGTTCCGCATATGGTAAGCTCTAGGATTCTAACGGGAACGGGATTTGCACCCCGAACTAGCGATCAAAGTGATGAGTATGCAATTGAGGGCGAGGATTTATCACTAATTGCAACAGCTGAAATACCTTTGACAGGTTATCACGCTGACGAGATTATAGACGAAGATAGACTACCGTTATTTTATGCGGGATATAGCCCATGTTATAGGAAGGAGGCGGGTACATATGGGAAATTTACTCGCGGTTTATTTAGGGTTCATCAGTTCAATAAACTTGAAATGTATGCATATTCATTGCCCGAAAAAAGCAACGAAATACACGATAAACTATTAGCGGCTGAAGAAGCAATTTGGCAAGCTATTGGAATTCCATATCACGTTGTTAATATCGCTGCGGGTGATTTAGGCTCTCCAGCTGCAAAAAAATTTGATATCGAATATTGGTCGCCAGTCGATAATATGTATCGAGAACTGACAAGTTGTTCAAATTGTACAGATTATCAAACAAGGAATCTTAACATTCGTGTTCGTCGCAGTAATGGAAAAGTTGAGGTTCTACACTCGCTAAATGGGACTGCCGTATCACTAGCTCGTGCATTGGTGGCAGTCTTAGAGAACTTTCAACTCCCAGATGGTAAACTCGAAGTTCCTGCGGTTGTTCGTCCATATATTAATGGACGTGAATTAATCTAGTTTATTAAAGAAATAACTCCTTAAATTTGATATAATATAAGTACCAACCGCACATAATTCGCCGTACGGCGAAAGGAGGGTAGCATGATTAAAGATATTAAGGTTATAGGTATAGCATATGAAGTTGATGCGCCGACTCACAAATATGTCATAAAAAGGATTGGGAGTCTTGATCGCTACCTACCAAGGCATGCTCGTAAGAGTGTATCTGTGGAAGTGAAGCTAGAACAAGTTAACCACGACCATGGGAATAAATATGAAGCTGAAATTATTTTTAACATACCGGGGGGATTAATTACAGCCAAAGATTCAACTAATAATATTTTTGCCGCAGTTGATATAGTTGAAGCAAAAATTAGAAAGCAACTACATGATTATAAAAGAACTAATATTGGGCATATAGGCAGACGACGAATTATGAGTCGTTTTAAACACAGTTTTAATCGCGAATTATAGGATTTCTATCTTGTAAAATTGCTATTCTGGTCTTATAATAAGTTGTAGTATTTCAGTTTAGGGCTTTATGAGTATTGATAGGAGTAGCGGTTTTTTGTCATGGTAAATAAGGATACGGTTTTAACAAAAATATTTGGCGACCCACAAAAGCGTATATTAAAGGGGCTTCAAAAAAGAGTTGCTTCCATCAACGCGTTGACTGATAAGTATAAAAATTTTTCGAAACCCGAACTTAAAAAACAAACCGAAATTTTAAAAAAACGATTAAGCGAAAAAAACGTAACACTTGATACTATCTTGCCAGATGCATTCGCCTTAGTTCGAGAAACCAGTGAACGAATCCTAGGAATGCGACATTTCGATGTGCAATTAGTTGGTGGAATGGTACTACACGAAGGTAAAGTTGCAGAAATGAAGACTGGTGAGGGGAAAACCATCGTAGCTGTACTCGCAGTTTATTTAAATGCACTTGAAGGGAAGGGGGTGCATGTTGTTACGGTAAATGATTATCTTGCGCAGCGTGATGCAAGCTGGATGGGTAGCGTTTATGATTTTTTGGGTCTATCGGTTGGAGTTATTATCAACGATGCTTCGTTTGTGTATGACCCGACATTTGATAACGAATATCATGATGACGAGCGTCTAAAAAAATTGCGTCCAGTAACCCGGAAAGAAGCATACGCAGCTGACGTAACGTATGGAACTAACAATGAGTTTGGGTTTGATTATCTTCGTGATAACATGGTTAACGAAGTTGATTTACTCCGCCAGCGTGATTTAAATTTTGCAATCGTGGATGAAGTTGATAGTATTTTGATCGATGAGGCCAGAACCCCGTTAATTATTAGTGCACCTGCTGCTGAAAATCCAGATAGTTATTATCAATTTGCAAAAATAGCTGCTAAACTTGTTCCCGAAGATTACATCAAAGACGAGAAACACCGAACAGTATCACTTAGTGATCTTGGAACTGAAAAAATTCAAAAAATACTAGGGATCAAAAATCTTTATAGTCCTGATTATGTTCGTTCGGTTTATCATATGGATCAGGCGCTAAGAGCCCAAGCACTGTTTAGGCGTGATAAAGATTATGTTGTAACAAACGACGGCGAAGTAATTATTGTTGATGAATTTACGGGACGATTAATGCAGGGACGTCGTTATAATGAAGGCTTACATCAGGCAATCGAGGCCAAAGAAGGTGTAGCGGTTTTGCAAGAAAGTATGACACTTGCAACCATATCGTTCCAAAATTATTTCCGTCTCTACAAAAAATTGTCAGGGATGACGGGGACAGCCTTTACAGAAGCCGAAGAATTCCAGCAAATTTATAGTCTTGATGTGATACAAATACCATCGAATAAACCCCTTATTCGTAATGATAAACAAGATTTGATTTTCAAGACCGAGAAAGCAAAACTCAAAGCAGTTGCAGCGGCGATTGCCGAATATCATTCCAAGGGACGACCGGTGTTGATTGGCTCTGCGTCAATCGCAAAAAATGAATTGATAGCTTCGTGGCTTGATAAAGCCGGGGTTCCGTACGAACTATTAAATGCTAAAAACAATGAACGTGAAGCATCGATAATTGAAAAGGCAGGCGAAAAGGGTTCTATTACGCTTGCAACAAATATTGCAGGTCGAGGAACTGATATCAAGTTAGGTAAAGGAGTTGTAGGACTTGGGGGATTGGTGGTTATCGGATCCGAACGACACGAATCACGTCGAATAGATAATCAATTGCGTGGACGTGGTGGACGTCAGGGTGACCCCGGTGAAACACAATTTTATGTTTCAACTGAAGATGATTTAATGCGTATTTTTCAAGGTGAACGGATTGCAGGTCTAATGGATAGACTAGGGGTTGGTGAAGACATGCCAATTCAGAATAAAGCCGTATCAAAAACACTCGAAGCAGCTCAAAAACGTGTTGAGGGATTTAATTTTGACACAAGAAAAAATGTTGTCCAGTATGACAATGTTATTAATAGACATCGTCGGGTTGTATATACAATGCGCCATAAAATTCTTGAAGGGGACAATATTAAACCCGAGATTGAGAATTTAATCAAAACACAAGTCGAAGGACTTACTGTTGTCCCGCAAAATAATAACAAGAATTTTGCCGAAGAGTTCGAGGCGATTTTCCCTATACCAGACGAAAGAATTAAACTAATTGGTAACGAGAAAAAAGACAAAGCCAGATTTGATATGGCACTAAAAGAGGTTGACAAACTTTATTCTTCAAAAGAATCAGAGCTTGGTAATGAAATTATTCGTAAGGTTGAGCGAGAAGTATATTTACAGATTTTAGACACGCTTTGGATGCAGCACCTTGAGAATATGCAACATTTGCGTGAGGGTATTCACTGGAGAAGTGTTGGCCAGCGTGATCCATTGGTTGAGTATAGAAGTGAGTCACAAAAATTGTTTGATAGTTTACAGGCTACACTATGTAACGAGGTTCTAAGGGCAATAATGCATGTTCATAGCACTGATGTGATTGCTAGAACGAGTGAAGATTATGAAACCGAGTTAACTCGTCTTGCTGAAAATTCGGTTGAACGGGGTGTTAATGAGATCACGGATGGAGAAGAAAACAGAGACAGTGATTTTAATACTAAAAAAGTTCGCTCTACCGCAAGCCAGAAAAAGAACATTAACCGTAAAAAGAAGAAATCGCAACGCCAAAATCGTAAAAAAAGCCGGAAATAGCTTTATACCAGAGAGAAAAACAATATATGAATCATGATGTTGAAGAGATAAGATTAAAAAATGGTGCACGTGGCTTACTAATTAACGTCCCCGGGGCAACCACAATGAGTATGCAATTTCAATTTCGTGCAGGTAATCGGTACGCAAAATCAAAAGAAATTGAGCAAGTGGCTCATATTATGGAGCATATGGCATTTGGGGCAAATTCACGCTTTAAAACTGAACATGAATTTGAATTCGAGTTTACAAAAAACGGAGCATATCGTAATGCCTATACGAGCGATCTTTCAATGGTTTATGATGCGGACTGCGCTGATTTCGAGTGGGACAGGATACTCGATTTACAAAAAGTAGCTATTTGTCAGCCACGTTTTAATGAGGATGAGTTAAATGCAGAAAAAGGGAATGTTCGTAGTGAATTAACTAATTATTTAAACGATCACCAACGAATTTTATGGCCAAGAATTTCACAACTGCTAGGTGAGGATATATTAACATATCGTCAATCACTATCTACTATTGGTAATGTCACACTTTCTGACGTTCGCGAACATCACAAACGTACGCATACTACACATAACATGCGTTTTGTGATTGCAGGTAAACTAGAGGGACGTAGGGCAGAAATTAAACGCCAGATTGAAGATTTTAATTTACCAATAGGCGATCGTTTTGAAATCCCTCATAATGAAATAACCAAAGCCAATCCTGCAATGGTAAGGCGTAAGGACGCAACCAATCTAACCTTCGGTTTATCTATGGCAATTACCAGAGAGTTAAACGATGAAGAATTGGACGCTATGCATTATTTGAACCACATATTAACAGGTACTATGCATTCCCGCATTTTTGGGGCTGCTCGTCAAAAAGGGCTCGCGTATACAATTAGCGCATATACAAATGTAGGTTTTTACGACAGTGGTTGGGATATAACTGGACAAGTTAATCATGAAGCTGCCGGTGAGTTATTTGATATTATTACCCGTGAACTTCGAAATGTACTCGATGGAAAAATTAGCGAACAGGAAATAGAGGCCGCCAAGTCATTTGCTCTTGGGCGCTATCAGATGGGGGCACAAACAGTATCGCAAATCAGCGGTTTTTATACCGGACGATACTTTGCGGATGGTTTCATTAAAAATTATGAAAAGGTGCCTGATATGATAAAAAATGTTACAGTCCAGCGTATGGTTGATACAGCACGTAATTTTATAAAAGAAGATAAATGGGTGTTAGCTGCTGTCAGTAGTGGCGAAAAACAAGAAGTCACAGAACTTAGCGAAAAAATAGAAGCATTATTTAATTCTAAGTAAGGAATTATTATGAAGATTGCAATTGCAGGATATGGGATAGAAGGCGAATCAAACTATCGGTATTGGTCATCAAATCCCGATAATATCGTTACCATTGTTGATCAAAAGCAACCTGATATTAATATCCCAAAAGACGCAAATGCTGTTATTGGCGAAAATGTGTTTGAAGAATTGCATGATTTTGATATGGTAGTTCGCACTGCAGGATTAGCCCCAAGAAAGATAAAAACTAATGGAAAAATTTGGTCAGCCACCAATGAATTTTTTGCAAAATGCCCAGCAGAAATAATTGGGGTAACGGGGACAAAAGGTAAGGGCACGACGGCCAGTATAATTGCAAGTATTTTAGAGGCAGCCGGGAAGAGGATTTGGGTTCTTGGTAATATCGGTAAGCCAGCATTAGACATACTAAATCAGATAAAACCGAGCGACATAGTAGTATATGAGCTTTCAAGCTTCCAATTATGGGATATTGAGAAGTCGCCTCAAATTGCGGTATTGTTACTTATCGAGCAAGAGCACCTGAACGTACATGATGATATGCCAGATTACATTGCCGCAAAAGCTAACATAACCAAATATCAAACCAATAGCGACCTACTTATTTACAATCGTTCAAACGAATATGCAACCGAAATAGCCAATAGTTCCAAAGCACAAATAACAGGATTTATAGATGAAAAAACAGCACACATTGAAAACGATAGTTTTTTCTATGGTGAACAAAATATTTGTTCAATTGATGCATTGCAATTAGTCGGGAAGTATCATTATGAAAATGCCTGTGCCGCGATTGATGCGGTTTGGGGAATTGTAAATGATAAAAATGCAATTGAGCGTGGTCTGAGAGGGTTTAAGGGCTTGCCACATAGATTGCAGTTTGTCAGAGAAGTCCATGGTGTGAAATACTATGATGATAGTATTGCTACTACCCCAAGTTCGGCAATTGCTGACCTAAGGACATTTGATGTACCGAAAGTAATTATTCTGGGGGGTTCTTCAAAAGGGGCTGATTTTACTAATCTTGCCAATGAACTTAATAACCATGAGGTAAAAGCAATACTTGTTGGTGATGAGGCAAAAAAAATTGCCGACGCATGTAAACGAGCGGATTTTAATGATTTTCAGATACTAAAAGACGTTACGATGGCAGAAATTGTTAAAAAAGCGGGATTACTAGCTATGCCGGGTAGTGTTGTTTTATTAAGCCCAGCGGCCGCAAGTTTTGGCATGTTCAAGAATTATTCTGACCGCGGTGAACAATATATCTCTGCTGTTAAAAAATTATGAATTCATGACGGGAATCCAAGGCTGTTATAATAATTAATGCCATGCAACCCTTACTTAAGCGGATTTCAAACTTATCTATATTAATTGATACTGCTTTTGAGCGTTTAAAAATATCAAAAAAACAAGAAGAATTTTCTAAATTACATGCAGAACTATCTAATTCAGAGATTTGGAATAATCCCAACATTGCACAGAAAAAATCAAAACAATTGGCAGCATTATCTGCCACAATAGATCCTTGGGTAGTTCTAAGAACTCAAGTCAAGGACATTTCAGAGCTAATAGAGATGGGGGACGAGAGTCTTTTAAAAGAGTTTGACGGCCAGGTGAGTGCACTCGAAAATGAATTAAAGATTCGTAGAAAAGATATGCTGTTTAATGGAAAATATGACGACAAAGACGCTATTATTAGGTTAAGTGCAGGCGTGGGTGGGACTGATGCCCAGGATTGGACCGAAATGTTAGAACGTATGTACCTCCGTTGGGCAGAAAAATCTGGCATGCAAACCGAGATTATCGAACGGTCACAGGGTGAGGAGGCGGGAATAAAATCTTGTGTCGTTGGGGTGTCTGGACCTTTTGTTTATGGTAAATTAAAAAGTGAGAATGGCGTACATCGATTAGTCCGTCTTAGCCCGTTTAATAGTGATCATTTGCGTCAAACAAGCTTTGCCCTAGTCGAAATATTACCTCAAATTGACACACCCAGGGAAATTCAAATTGACGATAAAGACATAAAAATAGATGTCTATCGAGCTGGTGGTCATGGAGGGCAGTCAGTTAATACCACAGACAGTGCAGTTCGCGTCACGCATATACCAACAGGAATAGTAGTCGCCATACAAAACGAGCGCTCCCAACTGCAAAATCGTGAAACTGCCATGAAAATATTGCTCTCAAAACTAACTCAGTTGCAACTAGAACAACATGTAGCGAGTATCGCAGATTTGCATGCGGGGGAGTCAGCTAATTGGGGTTCGCAAATTAGAAACTATGTTTTGCATCCGTACTCACTCGTAAAAGACGTACGTACAAAATACGAAGAACATGATGTTCAGGCTGTTTTGGATGGAAAAATAGACGGATTTTCACAGGCATTTTTAGAAAACGAAACAATTGCATAGAAATACTACATTTCCGTTTATCTGACGTCACACTTATGCTATAATTAGTCAACGTATGATACTGCTCGACAGGGTAACAAAAGCCTATAGTAAAAGTTCTCATCCAGCTCTTGATAGGGTTAGTCTTTTCATTGAACCAAAAGAATTTGTTATTTTGGTTGGTACTAGCGGGGCTGGTAAATCAACGTTGTTTAAACTACTAACTCGTGAAGAAAAACCTACCAGTGGCAAAATTGTGGTTGGTGGTATTGATTACGACAACCTAAAAGATAGTAATATTCCTATGCTTCGTCGTAAAATCGGAGTTGTTTTCCAGGATTTCAAATTACTGCCACAACGGACAGTATTTGAAAATATTGCATTTGCTCTTGAGATTGCAGGTATGACTCGTCGAGAAATAAAAAGTACGGTTCCAAAAGTGATAGAGCTTGTTGGTTTAACAGGTAAAGAAAAACAATTCCCCCATCAATTGGCAGGAGGTGAAAGGCAACGCGTGGCAATCGCCAGGGCAGTCGTACGACAACCAAAGATTTTGATTGCTGATGAGCCAACAGGTAATCTAGACCCACGTCACAGTTGGGATATTATTAGGTTATTAGAAAAAATTAATAAATATGGTACTACTGTGCTACTGACAACCCATAACGCTGAAATCGTGAATAAATTAAAAAGACGTGTTATCACCCTTGAACACGGTAAGGTGTCTGGCGATCAAGCAGTAGGGAGCTACAGGCAATGAGTCCCGTTAGAACCAAAGTAAAAAAATTAAACGAAGTAACCTGTAGTATTAACCTTATTGAAGTTGGAGGTTTCTAACGGGATGAGTGCCAAGAAGAAATCAACCTCAAAAGCATTAGCTATGAAAAAACATAATCACCGAAGAACTTTAACATTTTGGCGTACTATACGATATGGTACAGATAGTTTTATTAGAAATTCTTGGCTATCAGTTGCAGCAACGGCCGTAATGACAATTACACTACTAATTATTTTTACAGCATTTGCAACTCAAAACATTTTAAACGACACTATCGTCGAGCTTCAAAACAAAGTCGATATGTCTATATATCTAAAAACTGATACTACAGATAAAATTGGATCTGAACTAAAGTCCCAACTAGAAGAACTTCCAAATGTCCGATCAGTTAACTATGTCAGCGCAGCTCAGGCAAGGGCACAGATTGCAAAAGACAGCAGTGGAGATCGAGATGTTCTAGCTGCTATTAATGAAGCAACCAATAAAAACCCTGCGACCTTAAGGGTTGTAGTAAAAGAGATTGATGATACATCGCAGCTCGAGAAGTTTGTTGCAACTAATAAACTTGTAAAAGAAAATTTAAATCCAGATTATAAGCCGTCGTTTGCAGGTGAGAGGCGAAGTACTATAAAAAACATCGGGCGTGCAGTTAAGTTTGCCCAAGTGGTTGGGTTAATCGCTGGATTAATATTCATAATAATATCTTCACTCATTATATTTAACACAATTAGAATGGCTATATTCAACCGTCGTGAAGAAATACAGATGATGAAATTAATTGGGGCAAACCAGTCCTTTATTCGTGGTCCGTTCCTTGTTGAGTCAATCATTTATGGTTTTATTGCAGCGCTCATTTCAACGGGTATAGGAATGTGGGCTTTATATGCATCTGCAAAGACATTAATAAGCTATCAGATTTCTGCCCAGCCTACTATTGACTTAATAACACTTTACGCTCCACTGGTGCTTGCCGCTATGATAATTATCGGTGCGATCATTGGGGTTATTTCGTCCTTATTTGCGACTCGGCGCTATCTGAAATTATAGTGGTTTTAAGGTTGACATTATGTTAATGCTTATGATACAATTGGGGGCACTATGAAACTGCGTCCCACCACACCAGCTTCGACTTCTTTAGCGACTAGGTTTTTACTTATTTTTATAAGCTTATTATTTGTTTCTGCCGGATCATTACAAATGACAAAAAATGTGTTTGCGGATCAATATGATGAAAAAATAGCGTCTTTGCAAAGCGATATTGCTGCATATCATGCAGAGGGAGCAAAGTTGAATAGTCAAGCTGTATCCCTAAAATCAGCATTAGCTCAATTAGCGAATCAAAAAGCCGCAATCCAAACCCAAATTAACATAAGTCAAATAAAATACAACCAGTTGATAAAACAAATCTCCGATACAGAAAAAAAAATAAAAGATAATAAAGATGCGCTAGGGAAAACTATCGCTGATCTTTATGTTGATGACAAGATTACACCTATAGAGATGTTGGCTAGTAGTAATAATATTAGCGACTATCTTGATAAACAGGAGTATCGATCATCAGTTCGCAACGAACTAACGTCCACGATTAGCGAAATCAAAGATTTAAAAATAAAGCTGGAAAAACAAAAAGACGATATTGCGAAAGTCCTTGCTGATCAAAAATCTCAGAATACTCAATTAGCTGCAAAAGAAAGCGAGCATCAGGGTCTATTGAATAAAACCCAAGGACGAGAAGCGGGGTATCAACAGCTTATCGGTAAAAGCCAAGCCGCTATTGATGAGGCTAGAGCAACTCAGGCTGCACTTTATAGCCGGAGCACGAATACAGGTGGCTATCAGGTTATAAGAGGGAATTTTCTGCCAGAATACATAACTGACGATCGCTTTGGTAGCTGGAATAATATTAATTGTCCTATGGTGTATGGGTATATGTCATCCGAGGGTTCGGACGGAAATGGTGGTGACAACAGGGGTTATGGGTGCCGACAATGTGCAAGTTATGTTGCGTGGAAGATAAATCAAGTTAAAGGCTATTATCCAAGTTGGGGGAATGCGAGTAATTTTGGTTCGCACGGCACTGGGAGTGCACCACGTGCTGGTACCGTCGCTGTTCTTTATGATGGAGGCCCTGGGCATGTTGCATGGGTTGAAACTGACCCATATATTAGCACCAGTGGCTCGCTTCAGGGGCAAAAAGTGATTAAGGTTAGCCAGTATAATTTTGATTATGGATCTGGGTATGGTATGTATAGTTTAATGGAGCTTTCCGTAAACTTTTTTGATACATACAGAAAATTATAAATTATAAATACTATATAAACATGACTTCTATAGCGCATCATGTAACGAATGCGCTATAATTAAATGTATTAACAAAATTGTCGATGAACAGGGGAATCAATGGCGCAACACGAAAAACATGTCGTAAAACACGCAGAAAAACAGCGACGAAATAAAAAATCATTACATTTATCACAAAGCGTATGGATCGTTGCAATAGCATTAATGGCTGCACTGGGTTATGTGGCTGGTGTTTATCATTATCAAATAGAGGCAGCAATCGGACCAGTTTTTGGATACAAGGCTCACTCGGGTGAAATTGATTTATCATCGCTGCAACAGACGTACAGCAAGCTGGCTGCAAATTTCGATGGCAAGCTTGATACCACGTCTTTGATACAAGGAGCCAACAGAGGACTTGTGGACGCCGCAGGGGACAACTACACGGTTTATATGAGCCCCGACGAGGCAAGGGAATATAACGACAGCCTTTCTGGCAATATTGGAGCTGGGATAGGGGCAGAAATTGGTATTAAAAACGATAAAATTACCATTATCCGCACTTTGAGCGGAAATGCCGCCATAAAAGCTGGTTTAATGGCAAATGATGTTATTTTGAAAGTAAACGATGAATCAACCACAGGATGGTCTGTTGAAAAGACGGTTGATTTAGTTAGGGGCGACGAAGGCACTACGGTAAAATTAACTATTTTACGAAATGGTGTAACAAAGGATTATAAAATAACGCGGGAAATAATTACCAACCCTAGTGTTACTAGTAATATTACTGACGGGGTAGGTACGCTAACGGTGACAAGATTTGATGAAAAAACTGGGGATCAAGCAAAACTTGCCGCTCAGGACTTTAAGAAAAATAATGTTAAGGCAGTTATTTTAGACCTTCGAAATAATGGCGGTGGGTTTGTTAATGCCGCAAAGGAAGTTGCAGGGCTTTGGTTAAGTAATAAAGTTGTTGTAACAGAGAGAAATGGCAGTACTATAAGAACTACCGTAAAAACGGGGGGTGATACAATCCTAAAAGGGATACCGACAGTTGTTTTGGTTAACGGCATTACTGCAAGTGCCAGCGAAATTATCGCGGGGGCATTGCAGGACTATCACGTGGCAAAATTAGTAGGCGAGAATACGTTCGGCAAAGGTAGTGTGCAGGAACTTATATCACTGGCTGATGAGGCGATATTGAAGGTTACTATTGCCAGATGGTATACGCCTGATGGCAAAAATATTTCAAACGGCGGAATTAAACCGGACGTTACCGCGAATCTTACTCAAAAAGACGTTGATAATGGTATTGATCCTCAATTAAATGCTGCTAAAAAACTACTGGGGCTATGATGCTTGTGTTTTTATACTTGGGTGTAGTAATATGGGGTTAACATGGAAACAAAGAAAAAAATCCTTCTAGTCGAAGATGACGCAGCCCTATCTGGGGTATATAAATCACGCCTTCAAATGGAGGGTTTTGAAACCCGAGAGGTTAGTAATGGCGAGCTGGCACTAACGGCTGCACTAGAATTCAAACCCGATTTAATATTACTTGATGCCATGATGCCAAAAATTAGCGGTTTTGATGTTTTGGATATTTTGCGAAACACCAAAGAAACTGCCAATATTCGCATTGTTATGTTGACTGCTTTGTCACAACCCAAAGACAGAGAACGTGCCGAATCACTGGGGGTTGATGATTATTTGGTTAAATCACAAGTTGTTATTGGTGATGTTGTCGATCGTGTTAAATTCCATTTGGGAATGGTTGACAAAAAAGAGAATGACGATTAGTGAGTAATTGTTTATAAAAAAATGGAGCTTAATGAGCTCCATTTTTTGATTCAAGAAAATAATTATTGGACAATAATTTGAACACGAGGGACAGTTTTGCCTGTAAATTTGCTTTTTCTGATTTTGTTAAAACTGACAGTCCCATCAATTGCTGCATGAATTGTATAATTTTTACTGATAAATGTTCCAGGACCAGCGATTTTAGTTGAACCAGTTTGGCGAACTAATACTTCGCCAGTACGGACTTTTTGACCACCAAAACGCTTAACACCAAGTCGTCGACCGGCATTGTTATGAATATTTTTGGACGTTCCGCCCGCTTTGACGTGTGACATGTGGTCTGAAGCTCCTTTTCGCTGTACAGCGAACGCCTTATGGCGAATTTATATCGAAATCTAAGCAATTGTATCAAATTTAAGTGGTAGAGTCAAGAGTGCCTAAGGATACCTCTGGTTTTATATGTTCGGGATCCAAACTTGAGTCTATTTCGGACGGCGGAGTGCCAGATTCAATTTTATCAGTCAAATCCTGTAACTCTTGTTCTTGCTTGTCTTTTTCCTCGGCTTGTTTTGCCTCCATGGTTGATTTAAACTTTTCGGCAATCGTATTCGCAAACATATCCACCTTCTCGTCACTTGCAAGTGGATACTTTTCTTTAGCAAACTTAACTGCTCGTTCACTGACTCTTTTGGCCATTGCTTCGGTACCAGCCTTGTCCGCCATCGCGTCGATTGCTTTTTCTTTATCGCCGCCCATATCTCGTTTAGCTTCATCGAACGCCGGTTTAAGTTCCATACCACCATTAAACGTAGTTCCTGTCATCGGGCCTTCTTCGGAATACGTAAGAGCATCATGCATCTTGTTTTCTGCTTCTGCCCCTATTACTGGTAAACCTTCTACGAACTCACCTTGCTCTATGTAAGAGCCACCTTGATTAGCTTCACTGCCAACGGTAGTTTCACCAACTGATATTTCAGGAGCAGCAATTTGTCCAGTCTTATCAATTAATTTGTCTGAATCAATTGATGGGTCGGTGTCATTTGTATTTACTGCTAGGTCTTGTTCGGGGCTCATTTTTTATTTCCTTTGTTTAGTTAGCTTAATAATACTTGTGGTTAATCTGTTTGTCAAGATATGGGATGTCTACAGATTTCGTTTGATTGCGGTTTTTCCCATATCTTTTTTGCGACTTCGAGCCAGCTGTTCTTGTAATGTATCAATCAGGTTTCTAATTTCATCAATGCCGTTGTTCATGAATATTTCCGATAAGGCTTGTTTTTCAAAGTCATCAGTTATCTCACTGAAATCACCATCTCTAGCATTCTGCAGTGCACTGAAGCGCCTAATTTGGTCAATTGGAATGTGGCGTTCAGGGTTCATAATTCTCCTTATACATTATTGGCGTTTTATGACTAGTAATTCACGCGCTACGACTTGATTCTCGCGATAGTATAATAAATCATTTTGCGAGATGTTCATGAATTCATGCGGCTTGTACCCAAGTCTAGCAATTGTTTGGATAAGTGGCAGGTGAGTAAAGCTGCCATCTTTGCCACGCCAAGAGGGTACAGCGATGCAAACAGGTGTGTCAGACTGTATTTGTCCTGCGAGGTTTTTCAAAAATTCCGATATGATATGATTACAATTTTTTACAACTTCATCGAGTTTGGCGGTGGACGGAGGGGCGCTGAAGGGCTGTCCAAGATAGACTTCACTAACGACTGCGCCGATTGGTTGTCGCCATTTAATATTCATAGCATCACCTTCATGTAAATACCAATCAATTTTCGTGTGGTGACTTTCGGTCAGCCAATTCAGGTTGTCGCGGCTATAACGGATCATTTTTTCAGACAAATCTGTGCCATAAACCGAATATCCCATCAGGGCTGCTTCTTGCAAAATTACACCTGTGCCGCAAAACGGATCAAGAATTGTGGCTATTGGAATTTGGCTATTGGAATTTGGCATTTTTGCTTCTCGGGATTTGCCATTTTCCATATTCCATCCGCCAATAGCCAGATTAATCATGATTTGAGCAAGTTTGGGGGGCAACATACCTACAAAAGCGTCGCGTCTAGGTCGCATCTGGTCACGTTCGGCATAGGCAGTAATATTTTGAGAACCTGTACTTTCGGCGATATATACATTTCCATCTTTTGCTTTTACGATTAATAGTTCAACCTTATTAGATGATAATCCAAGTTTATTATGATGACTTACCGCTGATGAAAGGGCGGGCTCCAGGTTGGGGATTAGACGAAGACTTACGTCAGATTTTTTTAATTTTTGTTTTAGAATAATACCGGTTTTTTGAACTTCACGTGCGCTAATATTGAAATTATAAACGCTGATTCCTAAGGTAATTTTGTTTTCTGTGGATGACCAATTGCTAAAATAATATTGAACCAATTTTTGACTCAACTTGTGCCAATCACATTTGGGTAATTCCATAATTAATTTTCCAGCTTTGGGAATTCCACCAAGTTTTTGAATATCAAAATCTGGTGCGGTAAAAATAACAGCCTGATTCGAAACCGCCAAAACATTCTTATTTCCAAAAACTCTTTCAAGTTCGGCAATGCCAAGTGACGGTTGACGGCCAAGTATTGCTAAATATTTTGTCTGCATACAATCCATTATACGTCCCGTGGTCAATTTGAGTGATATAATTGTCAATAAGTTATGAATCTAGTTAGAACAAATAATATACAACAGATAACTTCTATCACTATTAGGGGGTTCTAACGGGATGAAATTTCGTACGTGGGTAAACATTATTACAATTGTTCTACTAACTTTAGTAGTGTTCTTTAGTTGGGGACAGATATCCGAAGCCTGGGGATTATTGGGTAGGGTTGATTTAAGGATATTTATTTTGATGGTTCCCGTACAATTTTTTAGTTATTATGCGATAGGTGAAGTTATGTTTACATACTTACGTGCAAAAGGTGAATTAAACAACGTCTCTAGGTGGGGGATGACTCGCATGGCACTTGAATTAAATTTTGTTAACCATATTATTCCAGTTTCTGGGTTGGCGGGCTTTTCATACTTAGGCGTAGTATTAAGTAAACACGGTGTAAGCCCTGGTCGCGCAACTATGGCGCAATTGATACGTTATGTAACAATGTTTGTTGTTTTTGTAATGATGATATTAACATCAGTTTTAATTTTAGCTTTCGACCATTCAGTAAGTAGAGCTATAATAATTATTAGTGCTGTATTTGTTTTAGCGACAATTATTTTAGCGTTATTGATAATATATTTTATAAGTAATCGTAAGCGACTTGTGATTATTTCAAAATGGGTAACCCATACGGTGAATAATTTAATTTCAAAACTTTCATTTGGAAAGAAAAACCAAACACTAAAACTTGAAAAAGTTGAAATCTTCTTCACAGACATACACCAAGATTATGTAGAGATACTAAGTGACAAAAAAATACTAATTCGTCCAGTTTTATGGTCACTTGCTAGTAATATATCTGATGTTAGTTTGGTATTTATCTCATTCTTGGCCTTAGGTGTGTTTATAAACCCCGCGACCCTAATCGTTGCGTGTGGTATTTCATCATTTACGGCTATTTTCGCTGCTACGCCTGGCGGGTCTGGAATATACGAGGCTGTTATGATTGCTTTTCTAGCTTCAGCTGGAATAGGAGCAGATATTGCCATTGCAGGGACATTATTGGCACGAGCAACGGTTCTTGCGGGAACGATTGTTTTTGGATTTATTTTTTACCAACTAACTATTCACAAATATGGAAGAATTGAAACCCCAACCGGTCTTTAGCGTTAGCGACTTTATCGCGGTTGTTAATCAGACGCTAGAATACTCTTATCAAAATATTGAAGTTGAGGGCGAGGTCTCGTCATTTAAAGTCAATCAAGGTAAGTTCGTTTTTTTTGATATTAAAGATAACGGGGGAAGCATCGGTTGTTTTATGACAGTTTGGCAGCTTCGCGTACCTATTGAAGACGGTATGAAAGTGATCGTTTCAGCAATCCCAAAACTGACACAGTGGGGAAAATTTAGTCTTACCGTAAAGGCGGTACGCCCAAGCGGGGAAGGGGCTTTGAAGAAAAGTTTTGAGTTACTAAGGGCGAAGCTTGAAAAAGAGGGAATTTTTTCGCTAGAACGTAAAAGGCAACTGCCAAAAATTCCAAAACACGTTGCAGTTATTAGCAGCACTGGGGCGGCTGGATATGCGGACTTCATTAAAATACTAAATGACAGATGGGGCGGTATAAAAGTTGATGTTGCTCATGTGCAGGTTCAGGGTGTTGACTCTCCGGATCAAATTATTAATGCAATAAAATATTTTAATCAATCAGAGATTTTACCTGAAGTAATTGTAATAATTCGCGGAGGCGGTAGTGCGGACGATTTATCAGCCTTTAACGATGAGCATTTGGTACGCTCGGTTTCCAGTAGTCGCATACCAACATTAGTGGGGGTTGGCCATGAGACGGACGAAAGTTTAGTGGATTTAACGGCTGATGTTCGGGCTTCTACACCAAGTAACGCAGCGCAAATCCTAGTTCCCGATAAATCAGAAATAATTAGGTTAGTTAAAAATCAAGTTGAATCATTGATACCACGAATGTTGCAAGCAATTGATCAACAAAAAGACATAATTGACAGTCAGATTTTAAACGTAATTGAAAAAATTGGTAAAAATGTTGATGAGCATATAATGAAAATAACTAACTACAGGGAAGTTTTGGCACAACTTTATCCAAATACAATACTTGCAAGAGGTTATGCTGTGGTTAGAGGGATTATAAAAGTAGGTCATGTGATTGAGATTGAAACAAATAAGTCTATACTAGAAGCAGAGGTAAAAAATGTCGTCGACAAATAAATCAATCCAAGAAAAAACTGCAGATCTAACAAACTTAGTTGAGTGGTTTGATAGCGAAGATTTTTCAATTGAAAAAGCATTAGACAAATTTAAAGATGCTGAAGTGCTGGCTACTGAAATTGAAAAAGATTTGTTGTCTTTGAAAAATGAAATCAAAATTGTTAAACAAAAATTTGATAGCGAAAAATAGATGATTTTCATTTGGTTTGTGGTTTTATTATTCGTTATATTTTTTGGGCTAGTTATTTTTCGTGGAGCGCCTTATGTTCCGAGTAAAAAAGTATTTGTAAAACAAGCATTGATTGACTTGTATCCACTTACGAATAAAGATACTCTTGTAGATCTTGGTAGTGGCGGAGGTGGGATATTAAGAGAAGCCTCGAAAATTGGAGCCCACGCAGTTGGGTATGAGATTAATCCAATTTTAGTGCTAATTTCTCGAATATTATCGCAAAATGACAAAAAAATAAAAATTCGATTAGCTGATTTTTGGGTTTCACGCTTACCCAAAAACACCACCGTTGTATACATTTTTTCAGTTAAAAGGGATATGAAAAAGTTAATGGGATGGATGCAAAATGAGGCAAATCGATTAAAGAAACCGATCTATCTTATTAGTTTTGGTTTTGAGTTTAGCGGTATGAAACCAATTAAAAATATCGGACCATGCTATTTATATCTTTTTAATTCTTTACACCAATCAAAAGCACAAGTATAATGATTGCATGCCACCGAACGATTTTAATATCGCCCCAGAAAAACCACACCATCATATAGATTGGTGGATAATAACTACAATACTTTCCATTTTTATTATTCTTGGACTAATTGTTTTATCGGTTTGGTTATATATAAATTACGATGACCAGAAAACAAATGTTAATAACAAAGTTGCTGTTGCTGTATCAGCTGCAAAAAATTCACAAAGAAGTTCAGATGAAGTCAAATTTACAGAGAGAGAAAAAGAACCAAACCGGGAATTTGTTGGTCCGAATGATTATGGTCGAGTTACTTTTGACTATCCAAAAACCTGGAGTGTTTATGTAGACAAAGATGTCGTCAGCGGTGGCGGCAAGTATGAAGCCTATCTAAATCCAATAACCGTTCCGCTCGTTAGTCCAACTCAACAATTTGCAATTCGAGTCGTTATTGAACAAAAAGACTATGATGTTGTTGTGGCAAGTTATGATACATTAGTTAAAAAAGGTGATTTAAAAGCAAGTAGTGTGACTGCTGACGGTAATAACGGTACACGCTTGGATGGTAATTTCACAAAAGATATTCGAGGTTCGGCAGTACTATTTAAGATACGTGATAAAACCTTGACTATCCGCACCGATGCGAATACATTCAAGTCTGATTTTAAAAAAATAATTTCTACAATAAAATTCAATCAATAAAATTATTAAATGTTCATCGTGATATAATTGTTATTATATGAGTGCAGGATTAGGGGAGCGCGAACAACTAGTTGGGGATACTCACGGTAATGGATTACCCTCGATTGTGGCTGCGTCACACGAACTTAAATCCCCACTCGCATTGATTAGGCAATTATCATTAACGATTGAAGGTGGTGATTTGACAGACGAAGAACAAAGTCGAATGCTACGACAGATTAGCCTAACCAGTGAACGAGGATTGCGTTTAACAAATGATTTAACCAAGTCAGCACGTTTATCGGATGTACTTTTTGAACTCGAACCGATAAATCCTCAGCAGTTATGTGAAGATATTATCCACGACCTAGCTCCACTTTTTCATGCTCATAATCGTGGTGTAAAATTAGCTAAACGTAAACACCCACTACTACTGGTTGCGAACAGGGATTTACTAAGACGAATTATTGTGAATTTTAGTGACAACGCCTTGCATTACGCGGAAGAAAATACTAACGTCGAGATAATGATTAAATCACTTGATTTTGGTAAAATTATTCGTTTAGGGGTAAGGGATTATGGCCCCAGGTTAACAACTAATGCCTTGGAAGTGTTAAGAAAAAGACTATCTAATAAATCATTGACGACTATTGATGCGCGTCCTCAAAGTAGTGGACTTGGTTTATATATTTCAGGCGAGTTTGCGAATGTAATGAACGGAAAAATTGGTATAGAACGACATCGTGACGGCTCTACGTTTTATGTCGATTTGCAGGCGTCCAGACAATTGAGCTTTTTAT
Organism: uncultured Saccharimonas sp. (SeqCode); assembly: GCA_964531915.1. Classification (GTDB taxonomy): domain Bacteria; phylum Patescibacteriota; class Saccharimonadia; order Saccharimonadales; family Saccharimonadaceae; genus UBA1547. The sequence goes on from CAZHFQ010000006.1 coordinate 31,440, forward strand.
GAAATCAAAAACAATCCTTGTTGTTGAAGATGATAAGTGGTTATTAGAGCAATACTCACGTGTTTTGGTCAAAGAAGGTTATCGAGTCGTGCCAACTACAAATGCACTAGCGGCAGTTCAAACAATTGACGAAGCATTCCCTGATGTCATTGTCCTTGATATGTTGTTAACTGGGAGTACGGCGTTTTCCTTGCTGCATGAACTTCAGTCATATAGTGACACTGGGTCAATACCGATAATACTTTGTACAAATATTGCCTCGGAGTTAAATTTGGAAGATCTGACTGCTTACGGAGTTAAAAAAATTATCGATAAAACAAAAATGATGCCAGAAGACATAATTATTGCACTTAGGAGTATTTTGTCGTGAAGTCATATCGGACGAGGGCAATAGTCCTTCGTCGCACAAATTACGGTGAAGCTGACAGGATACTTCAATTACTTACTCCTGATGGAAAAAGAAATGTAATGGCTCGAGGCGTACGCCGCGAAAAAAGTCGATTGGCTGGCGGGATTGAATTGTTTGCGATTTGCGAAGTTGTGATAGGGGAGGGGAAAGGCGATTTAGGGATTTTAACGTCTTCAAAATTGATACAGTTCTATCGACACATTATGGATGATTATGATAGGATGCAGTTTGCATATATGACGATAAAACTGGTTTCAAAAGCTAGTGAGACGGTGGATGGTCTAGAGTGGTATGACGTACTTGCAGAAACATTAAAAGGACTTGATTCCTATACAATTTCATTTGAAGTTGTACAGATATGGTTTTATTTACACTATTCTTCATTAATGGGTTATGAATTAAGTCTCTGGCATGACGATAAAGGTGAAAAATTATCACCAGAAAATAAGTATTCATATGATATAGCCGAAAGGGGAGTAAAAATTAATGCAAACGGAGAGCTAACGGCAAGTCACATCAAATTACTTCGATTAGTTTCTACTAGACAACTTCAGATACTTTCAAAAATTGGCGGTGTAGAGTCAGTACTAGCTGATTGTTTATTGGTGGCTCGTGAACATGCAGCTATTTAATCTGGTATAATAAACCATAATTATGAGTGACAAAAACATTCGAAACGAAAAAATGGAAGCAATCGTAAGCCTAGCCAAACGCCGAGGTTTTATATATCAGGGTAGTGAAGTTTATGGAGGTTTAAGTGGAACATGGGATTATGGTCCACTTGGGGTCGAACTAAAACGAAATATAATGAATTTGTGGTGGAAGATGTTTGTGCAGGATCGTGATGATATGTACGGTGTTGATGCAGCGATTTTAATGAATCAAAAAGTATGGCAAGCCAGTGGACATGCAACAGGGTTTAATGACCCTATGGTTGAGTGTAGCAACTGTAAAGGAAGGTTTAAGTCCGACGTAATTGATAACAGTAGATGTCCAACATGTGGTAAGGAAGATGTTTTTGGGGAACCAGTTAAATTTAACATGATGTTTAAAACCCACATTGGACCAATTGACGATGAGTCTAGTGTTAGTTATCTCCGCCCAGAAACAGCCCAAGGTATTTTTACTAATTACAAAAACATTATTGATAGCTTTCATCCAGATATGCCGTTTGGTATTGGACAACAGGGGAAAGCGTTCCGTAATGAGATTTCGCCGCGCGACTTTATTTTTAGAACTCGTGAATTTGAGCAAATGGAAATCGAATATTTTGTACATCCTGAAAAATGGGAAGATTCATTTGAAATGTGGCGTAAGGCAATTTGGAGTTGGTGCGAGGCAATTGGTTTACCGACCAGGTCTGTCCATGAATTTGAAGTGCCAGATGGGGAAAGAGCTCATTACAGTAAAAGAACGATTGATTTTGAATTTGATTATCCAATCGGACGCAAAGAATTACTTGGCTTGGCATATAGGACCGATTTTGATTTGGGTAATATTCAGCGCGAAGCTGGAAAAAGTATGGAATATAACGTGAAAGGGGATAATGAAAAGTTTATTCCGCATGTTATTGAGCCGAGTTTTGGAGTAGAGCGAACGCTTATGGCAGTGTTATCTGCGGCATATACAGAAGATGAAGTAAAAGGGGAAAAACGAGTGTTTTTAAAACTTCCCGAACATATAGCCCCTGTCAAATACGCAGTTTCGCCATTACTTAAGAATAAAACCGAATTAGTCAAGAAAGCGCACGTAGTTTATGGGTTAATGAAGAAAAAATACGGAGCGGTAATGTGGGACGACAATGGTAATATCGGTAAAAGATATCGTCGCCAAGATGAAATTGGGACTCCACACTGCATCGTGATTGATTTTGAGACACTAGAAAATGATACGGTCACAATCCGCGATCGTGACACGACCGAACAAAAGCGTGTTAAAATTAGCGAACTATAAAATATTCTTTATTTAACTTCTTAGATTTACTTGCTAAAATAGATACAGTGGATGGGCGGAATGTGAGGTAGAGCCGAAATGAAAGTTTATCCAATGATAGGTATAGATACTGGTGATGTTAAGTCAGCAGTGAATGAATGCAACCGTGCTTTTGAACAGGGTGTTGATGGCGTATATTTAACAGATGTATGTAATGGTGTGGTATATAATAAACCACTTTTTAACGCTTACGAAGAAATCTTATCTAATTCACCAGAAAAATACGTAGGTATTAATATTTTCGGGTCAGGTCCGTTTGATGCGATGAACGCTCTAACCAAGCATTTAAAAGAAGAAAAATCATCACT